>CAKZNY010000354.1 GCA_937132145.1 uncultured Paracoccaceae bacterium
CGGGCCATTTTGCGGGAGGAATTTACCAGCCCGTCGGCGGCGGCGCGCGCTTCTTCGGCGCTGGCTGCCATCTCGTAATACGCTGATCCGGCCATGATCGCGGCGTTGCCAAGGGCAAGCGTTGCACTATCCATACCCGGAACATTGGAAAGCCCCCGCGTCATCGCGTGCAAAAAACCCGTCCAGGTGTTCTGGATGTCTGCCAGCATCGTCAACCAACCGGCCTTGATCCGCGCCCAGACCGAGGACAGGGCCGTGCCGAGGGATTTACCCCCGGTCTTGATGCGATCCCAAACCTCGATGGCCACGTCCTTCAACAGCCGCATGGCCTCGCCAAAACCGCCCGCGCTCTTAACGAGACGCCCGAACCAGTAGATCAGTTCTCCCGCGCCGATGATAAGCGCCCCGATACCGGTACGGATAAGAGCGCCGCGTAAAACGCCCAGAGAAAGTGACACGCCTTTGATCCCGAGCGCCGCTTTGGCCAAGGAGATCACCAGCTTGCCGCCGAGAACAGCAGCGAATGTGGCTGCAATGGTGGCGATTTCGCCGATATGGTTGAACAAGCCTTTGATGGCGCGCCCCAATGGTCCGGTGGTCTTGCCGATGGCGGCCATGGCGTTGGCGATCGATTCCAGCGCCGGTGCAGCCGCGACGGCCAGCTGGTTCGATATCCCGCGCCACAAAAGCCCCATACGTGACAATGCATCATTAGTACGCTCGATCTGTGCGGCATCAGCTTCCGATACCGCCACCCCGAAATCCTGCACGTCCTGTGTGGCCTGACGCAAGGTGGCGCTATCGATGCGGGTAAATATCAACCCAGCCCGATCCCCGAAGATCTGCGAGGCGATGGCGGCTTGCTGCGCGCTGGGGATGAATTTTGCAATCGCATCCTGAATGGTGGCGATTTTTGTATCCACCGTCAATCCCTCGAGATCGGCCGCCGACAGGCGCAATTGCTTCAGGGCAGCTACGGCCGGACCTGTGCCCGCGGCGGCCTGGCTCAAGCGTTTGGTCAATTGAAAGGTGGCCTGTTCGACCTCGCCCATTGAAACACCAGCCAGATCACCGGCGCGGGCCAGTATCTGGATACTTTCGGTTGTGGTGCGCAAGGACGCCGCCAGCTTGGCCTGCTCATCAATAGTCTGCAAGCCGGAGCGCACCATGGCAACGCCTGCGGCTACGGCTGCTGCTGCCATAATACCGGCGGCAATCTTTGCGCGCCGGGCAAACTTGGCCAGTCGCGCATTGGCGATTTCCATCTCTCGCGAGGCCTTGCCAAAGCCCCGCTTGCCGGCCTCGCCAATGCCCTCGAACTCGGCACGCACCTGTTTGCCGCCCACCGCCGCAAGGCGAACGGATACGCGTTTTTCAGCCATTGTTTTGATCCATCTGTTCGTTGATTTTGCGCACCATCACCGCCTCGATTGCGGGGAGGAGTTCGGCAGTGGCGATAGGGCAAATCCCCAACGCAGTTGCCAGTGCCAGTGCCGCGCCCATGTCCCAGCCAATTACGCCACCGCTCGGGGCAACGCGGAGCTGACCACCGAGGCGGGCAACCAGATCCCAAACCTGCCAGCCCTCGAAGCTTTGTGGTTGATTCAGGGTTTGCGGACACTCCGGGCACGAGCCTTCACAGGTTTCACAGTAGTTTCCGCCCCCGCCGAAGACCCATTCGGCAAGGGCGGCGAGACGTTTTTTTCCGCATCCAGCACCAGACCCTTGGCGACGTATTTGGTTTGGAAGGCCTCGAACAGCGGCCAGACATCCAGCAGGGCTGTTATACCCTCGGGGCTGACGGGGATGACATTGCCCTCGGCATCACCCACTCCTTCCCAGTCGAGTGTGGCGTTGCGGGCCAGCGCCTTGGCAAACACCAGCGCGCTTTCCTCGTCGGTTGCATCCTCGTTCAGAGCCGCGACCGCGGGGTCATTGCGCGAGGCGACCATCATGGCCGTGGTCAGCGGGTGCAGGTGCAGGCGGACACCATGGCCGAGATCCAGCCATGCGGGTTCATTTGATAAATCAAGACGGATCATGTTGTTCCTCAGTAGGTTGCGATATTGTTGACAAGGGTGACGGTGCACATCTGCCCGGCGGTGGCGTCAAAAGCCGCCTGCCAGTCAAAACTGGCCTGCACACCTTGGGGCCCCTGAATTTCGACACGCGGACGGGGCAGATAAACGGCGTGGGCGGTGAAGGTCAGGCTTTCGCCGCTGCCAAGGTTGTAGGCGAACTCCAACTCGGCCGGTGTGCCGTCCAGCGCCTGTGTCATCAGAACCTGATCGGCAAAGCGTACATCCATCTTGCCGGTCAGCGCCGCGATGGAGGGGTCCGCCCCGTCAATACGCCCGTCCGCGCGGATGGTTTCGATGCGGTCGAGATTGTTGGCATATTGAATATCGGCCGAGACAATGTTGGCGAGCGACACGCCATCGCGCTTGATCGACCCGTTGAAATGCCCGAACCGTT
>CAKZNY010000355.1 GCA_937132145.1 uncultured Paracoccaceae bacterium
CTCCCGCCTGTTATGTGAGCCCTTTCGGGCATCACAACAGTTGGGTCAAGCCTCGCTTTGCTCGGCGGTGGCGTATATCTGGATGTTCGCGGTTCTGGTTCTAGCGGATTATACGGGGGTCAGGCTCCATATATAATCTGGGAAATACCAATCCTTCCAACGCTGACCGATCCCACGGCAAACAAATCCCGCAACGCCCACGCCGTACAGGATCGCACGTCTGCGGTTGGTTCCAGATCGCGATCCAGATACAGGTCCAGCGCCCCAAGTCCCGGCCACTGGCTGTGCACCTTGCCGCCCTTGACCGCGCCGCCATCAGCATCGCGCCCCCCGTGCCGTGGTCCGTTCCCCCGGAGCCATTCTCGCGAACCGTCCGGCCGAATTCCGTCATCGCCAGCACGTTGTCTGATCCCAGTTCCGCCCCAACCGTTTTTTCAGCGTCAAAATGGCGGCTGACAGTTCCCGCAGTGCATTCGGCAGCGCGCGCGTTTGGTTGTTATGCGTATCCCAGCCGCCAATCGAGAACGCCGCGATCCGCGTATCCTCGTTCAGCCGATCCGCAGCATACCCCGCCAAAGCCGAAGCCTTCGCCGCTTGCCGGGGGTTCATCGCGCCGTCCATCTTCGCCGATAAATCAATCGCTACCTGCGCGGAGCTTTGGAACAACGGGTCATTCGCATACAACTGTTTTAGCAACGCTTGCGCTGTCGGTGACAGGTCCATGTCGCTATCAGGGCTCCAGCTTGATGTGTCCGCGTCCCCCTCGAGCATCAACAACCGTTGCCGCCCTACTGAAAACGCCGTGGTCACGGTTGATCCAGGCATCAACGTCAACAACCGGTTCAGCCAGCCATCCCCCGCCGGGGTCAAATTCCCGTTGCTCGCAGACCCGCCATTCTCGAGGAAATCCTGCCCGTCAAAATGGCTGCGTTTGTCGCGGTACGGCGTCGAGACCGCATGCGCAAACCCCAGTTCCCCCGCCTCCCACAACGGTACGAGATCGCCCAGCGCCGCATGCATCGCATAGAACCCGTCGAGGTCATACGCTCCGGCCGCCTCGCCAACCTTGATTTGCTTGCGATACCCCTCCAAATGCCGGTCGCCATAAGGCTGCACCACGTCCAGCCCGTCCATCGCCCCGCGCAGCACGATCACCACAAGGCGCGCATCAAACGGGATCGAGGCCAATGTAACCGGCGTAATCAAAGGGCTGGCCGCAGCGCTACACCCGATTATCAACGAATTCTTAATAAGTTTGCGCCGTGAAATCATGTTTTCCATATTCATCCCCTCAACGTCGGTTAAATTCAGGGGAAACCAGCAATAACGCCACGCCTTCCCATTTGGATTCAGCCCCCGCAACGGCGATTTGCAACGCGTTGGAGACCCCTTCGCCCAGCACCTCGTCCAGCAATGCCCGAGGGTCTATTTCCTGTCCGTATTCCTTGGCCGCTTCAACCGCCCACTCGATCCGTGCGGCCAGTGCGGGCGGCGTAATCCAGTCCTCTGCGGCTTCTGACCAACCGTCTGGGCCGGGCGCGCGAAATATATCCATGCCCATTGCTTGTAGCGGCAATTGGAGGGCCGAGCGCAACTCGCGCGGCGTCGCCTCGGCCAGCCGTTCCACCAGATTTAGCGCTCGAAAGGCCGAGATCACGAATTCCGTCGGCCACTTAACCTTCGCCCCCAAAGGGGCCGCGCTCGCAGGGTGCTCCAGCAGCGTCTGGTAAATCGCCATCAGATCGCCCCCCGTATCGCGGTAAGTTTTGGTTAACGCCTGCACCAAATCCTCCGGCGGGTTCTCGGCCACAAAATGCACTGCCAGCTTGCGCGCAATATGCGCCGCCGTATCAGGGTGCACCGCCAGATCATCCAGAAACGCCAACACATCATCCAACCCGCCCCGATCCCTGCGCTGCCCGATCTGTGAATTCGGCCCGAACGAGGTCACCTGATCCAGATACATCAGCATCCCCGGATGCATCGTCACCGCTTTCAACATCTCGCCAAACGATGCGGCAATGTTGGGGCGAATTGCCTCGTCAATATACGCCCCCAGCGTCAACGCCAGCCGCTGGTTCTTGGCGCTGATCGTGAAATGATCCACCCAGAACGCGACCAGCCGTTCCTTAAACCCATGCTCCGACATCGCCGCGCGCACTAAATACGCCTGCATATCTTCGCCAGTCCAACGCCGGATTTTCTGCTGCGCCGCCTTAAACCGCGCCTTCCCCCCCGGGACATTCTTGCGCTGATCCCGCCGTGCCGCCTGCAACTCGGCGTGCAAACCAATACGCTCCAACATCGAGGGCCGCGCGAACCGCCGATCCAACGGATCGGCCCCCTTCACCCCCTGTAACGCTTCGGTAATCGAGGTCATATTCGGCCCACCGGATCGAATTCCATACCCGAAACGGATGTTTAAAATAATTTTTGAAAGTGTCATTACGCCTCGCTCAATTCAGTATTGCAATGCGTTTAATACGGGGGACAAACAGGATTCCGGCGAAATTACTTGCGACTTTCCATCACAACCGGATCACAGCAACGTGCTGAACAGTGAACAACCTTGAGTTGGGAAATGCTGATCCAAGCCGCATAATTGTAGCCAGCAAGCCGACCAAACCTTCGTCGGAAGCTCCATAAACAAAAACGGACAGGACATATATCATGAACTAACGCTGCATATTTACCGCCGTATCACTGGGATTGGTCGCATTGACGCAACCAGTATTGGCTGGCGGGCTGGTCTCAACCATCGTAAACGCCCCGCTTTCCGCGACCGGAACGGTGGCCGGAACCCGCGTTGGTATCAACGTCTACCTGCAAAGCGATGCCGCGCAGGGGGCCGCTTTCATGGACCCCGCAGTCATCGGCTATGGCATTCCCGCAGGTGGCGTTATCGAGATCGAAATGGCTGGCGATTATGAACGCGACTGGGGCGTGCCCCTTACACAATCCGCGATTATGTTGGTCACCGGCACACCACAACAAGGCCTTCCCGGTGCCGCTGTCGGCTATACTATTAGCGAGGGCGACGACGAAAATGTCTTCCTGATCACCTCGACCTCTGGCGAAGCTTTGCTCGCTGAAAACCTTCTAAGCGGCGCACCGGGGGCAATGAGCGATGCCATCCGCCAACGCGGCATCAAAGTCCTCCACATCGGGTTTCAGGAAAGCGCGTTCCTTAACGCAGGCACCTCCGGCACTGTTATCGTTCGCATCAAAGACGCGAACGGCAATGTGGTATCTGAGGGCAGCGCCAGCATCGATTTTCTGACCAGCGCCCAACCGCAAGTGTTGCCCACAAATTTCCCGAATGCTATGGCCAACCACAACTGGCAATCCGTCGCGACTGGGGACACTGTGGGCGTAAGCGAAGGCACGATTCCCTTGACCTACATGCTATACGGCAAATCCGACGGCACCGACGCGGACAGCCATTTTGCATATAAAGGTGGCTTCAACGGCATTGGCGTCCTAAGCACCACCGCCTTGGCCGAGGCTGGATTCACCATGCCCGAAGCCCTATCCCGCTTCACCGACGGGCTGGTTCTGCAAGACACCAATGCCGACGGAGTCCTTGATCCAGCCGTTGACGCCATCGTCGGTGGCGTGACCATCACGGCGCCAGATGGCGCCACAGGCTATGCGCTCGGAAATCTGGAAGACGCCGGCGCAGCGGTCCTGTCGGTTCCAACCACCGATATCGCCGCAAAACCCGGCACGCGCTGGGGCGGCTCTATGTTGATGTTATCCTTCACGACGGGGAATAAAGCGGGCCAGTACAGCCCGACCATCACCCTGCTCGCCGACCCTGCCGACATCAACAGCGGCGATGGCGCATCGTATACCTACACGGTTGTTGCACAGTAAGCGGCTGAAATACGGGCGGCGTTAAGCATAATGCCACCCCCACCACTCAAATCTTTTCGCAACAATACACAGCCGTCCTGTATGGAAACGAGACCTGGTCCCTTCCTGCCAGCGCCGGTGTGTTGTCGATCAAGGCCTGAACCTTGGGCCTGACACGATCCTGCGCGGCTCGGAGCAAGGCGGCGATGAAGCTAACAGACATTATCCGCGCGACAATCACTTGTTCAGGCGCACCCACATGGGAATACGGAAACGATTGTTCCTGAAGCGGTGTAAACAACCCTGTCGCAAAAGGTTCTCGCCATTTTCCGCTATGCAGGCGCGGGGTTCCGGCCTCGTAAGGGCGCATAATTTCATTTAAGTCCTTGACCCACAGCGTTTGTTCGTCACGGATATATCAAACCAATCCGAGTTTGCCACGATCTCG
>CAKZNY010000356.1 GCA_937132145.1 uncultured Paracoccaceae bacterium
AGGACCCTGATCCTAAGGACCCTGATCCTAAGGACCCTGATCCTAAGGACCCTGATCCTAAGGACCCCGGACCTGGGAATCCTGGTAACGACAAGCCTGTTGGTCGGTCTGGTGAAACGCCAAATAATGTTCGCGACTGGTGTGAACCAACGAACGCACCTGGTACAAATGGCGCATCGGACAAGTGTCCTTGACGCAGGCACCTAAATAGTTCCTGAAGTTTACCGGCAGCATTTCCCTTGGGAGGTGCTGCCGTTCTATGTACGCAGGCTAGTTCGTAAAGTTTTGCGCTACATAAACCGTGCCACAGAAACTGGGGTCGTTATTAATACCGATTGTGGCACCCGCACGACGATAATCCCGATATAGAATGTTGCTTCTGTGCGTTGGGGATTCCATCCATAAAACGACGAGGTCTTTAGCCAGCGAGTCGTATGTGTGGCGGGGGACTATCCCGCCGGTATTGGAAAAGCGGAACTGGCATTTTGCGCTTGTACCGATATTCTTGCGGTTGAAAGCAAACACAAAGCTTTTGGCCACGTTTTCACCGGCAACCCGATAGCTAACCCGCGCTTTGGATAAGCGGTCCTGAAGGCTGCGATATCCCGCTTGCTTGGAGTTATGGCTGATATAAGCATTCCGCGCCATGTCGGCGCTGTGCTGGCGGGTCGCACGAATAAGGTTGTTGTCGGAGCTAAGCGGCACGAGACCTCGATTGCAACGCTCGACATTTACGTAGTATAAAACCGCGTCGTTGAACAAGCTTTGGTCAAGCGAGTCCGCAGAAACGGTCCTGCTATTTGCGCTTGATGAAAGCTGTGTATTGCAGCTTCCTGGCAAGGCAGAAGCGGCCGTAGTCCATATTGCCCCGAGAGCGCAGATCGCTATCAAGGTCACGAGTGATCGTGCCATGTTGAAACCAGAATTGTGGGGCCAACATACGGTTGGCTTGCACTCTTACTGAACTGAATGGGAGATGAATTACGGGTTACAAGCGTGCGAGAATACTGTGCAGATATTAAAAGTCAATTTACACACTATCCCAATGAAAATAGGCCTAAATGTGTGGTAAATATGTTAATTTTGGGAAGGTTGACGTACATTTTGTGTTGCTATTTCCACCACCAACTAAATAGAGTCACCACATCAACGAGTTAAAAGGATTCGTGAAGGGTAAAATGACTGACAAACCGATTATTTCTCTAAAAAATATCCATAAAAGCTTCGGTTCCCTTGAGGTTTTGAAGGGAATTGACCTGCATGCCAACGCTGGCGAGGTCGTCGTTTTGATCGGATCTTCGGGTTCCGGCAAGAGCACTTTGCTTAGATGCGCGAATCTTTTGGAGATTTGCCAGCAAGGCGACATCCGATTCGATGGTGATCTGATTGTCTGGAACGGCACGGGTGACGGGCGTAAACCGGCGGATCCGAAGCAGGTGATCAAACTGCGCTCCAAGCTGTCGATGGTGTTCCAGCAGTTTAACCTGTGGTCCCATCTAAGCGTTCTTGATAACGTGATCGAGGCTCCGATTTCGGTGCTTGGCAAAGACAAGGTCGAGGCCGAAGCGGCGGGTCGTGCGTTGTTGGAAAAAGTCGGCATCGGCGATAAATGCGATGCGTATCCGGCGCAGCTTTCGGGTGGCCAACAACAACGTGCCGCCATTGCGCGCGCGTTAGCGATGGAGCCGGTGGCGATGTTGTTTGATGAACCCACCAGCGCGCTCGATCCTGAATTGGAGGCGGAGGTCGTTAAAGTGATCAAATCGCTTGCTAATGAGGGCAGGACCATGATTATCGTCACCCATGATATGAGACTTGCTCGCGACGTTGCTGACCATGTTATTTTCCTTCATCAAGGTGTGATCGAGGAAGAAGGAACGCCCGACGAAGTATTCGGGAATACAAAATCGGAACGGCTAAAGCAGTTTCTTTCGGCTACTACAGCCCAACATTAAGACCAACAAAGGAGATAACGATGAACAAACTAATTATTGCTGCAACACTGGTGGCTTTCGCAACCACAGCAACTGCTCAGACAGTCCGCATGGGAACCGAGGGCGCATACCCTCCGTATAACTTCATCAACGACAACGGCGAGGTTGACGGGTTCGAGCGCGATCTTGGTGATATGTTGTGTGAAATTGCCGGTCTTGACTGTGTCTGGGTTATTAATGACTGGGACTCGATTATTCCAAATCTCGTTTCGGGCAACTACGATACCATTATAGCCGGTATGTCGATTACAAACGAGCGTGACGAGGTCATCGACTTCACTCAAGAATACTACCCACCGGACGCAAGCGCATTTGTCGGTCTGGCTGGCACTAGTAATGATGTGAAGATGTCCGGTATCATTGCGGCACAAACCAACACCATTCAGGCAAGTTACATTGCCAACTCCAGTGCGACACTTGTGGAATTCGCAACAGCTGATGAAACCATCGCGGCTGTACGCAATGGTGAAGCCGACGCTGTATTGGCAGACTGGGGTCTCCTCTCCGATATCGTTAACGAAAGCGGCGGTGAATTGGCCGTGGTTGGCGATCGCGTTATGATCGGTGGCGGCGTAGGCATGGGTATTCGTGAATCAGATAATGATTTGCGCGATGCATTCAATGCAGCCATTGACCAAATGAAAGCGGACGGCAGCCTGAATGCTCTGATCGCGAAATGGTTTGATGGTCTGGAAGCCGGTTACTAATAGAAATATTTCGGGGGGCGGCTGTGCGGCCCCCCGTTTCATAGGTTTTACCAATGGAAATGTGTTCAGACCCCTCCACACTTGAAGGCTTGAACTGGTGGCTTTGCTATTTGGGCACAGCCAAGCATCAGGCGTTCTACCTTAGTTTTGGCACGGTCCTTTTATTGCTGGCGCTAACCGCGCCTGTAGTAATGGTGCTGGGTTTTAGTGGTGCAATGGCACGACGTTCAGGGTTTCCTCCGCTCCGGTGGATTGGCCAACTTTACACCAACTTGGTTCGTGGTGTGCCTGACATCATCTTCTTTCTATTCGTTCCAATCGCGATGGATCAGGGTATTGAATATATCCGGCACAAAATTAAGTGTCCGGATGTTACCGACCCGATCCGTCAGGGCAGCGATTTCGTTGTTTGTACTGCGGCCAAGATGCCGCTGGGAAATTCCCCACAATGGATGCACGAGGCATATGGATTTTCACTGGCGCTAATTGCCTTCGCAATCGTTTTTGGCGCGTTTGCCGCCAACACATTACACGGTGCGATGAATGCGGTTCCCAAGGACCAGCTTGAAACCGGCTCGGCGTTTGGCATGTCCGAGCGCCAAGTTTTCTGGCGCATCCAAGTCAAACAAATGTGGATATACGCATTGCCGGGGTTGTCGAATTTGTGGATGATCCTGATCAAAGCAACACCACTGCTATTCCTGCTGGGTGTCGAGGATATCGTCTACTGGGCGCGCGAACTTGGTGGTTCCAAAACCAGCCGGTATACTTATCCGCACCCTGATTGGCGGCTGTATTATTTTGCTTTCTTACTAGTGTTTTATCTGTTCATGACATGGGCGAGCGAGAAAGTTTTAACCCGTATCACCAAGCGTTTATCGCACGGACAAGCTATATCCGGAGCTGAAACTTGAGCTGCTACGACACATTCCTTGACTACAGTCTGCGCTCCATCGGTATCGGGGAGCGCCTGCTGCCCAGAACGGATATCACGCTGTGTGACCAGTTCGTCCTGATCGGCTCGGGCATGATCTGGAACGTTTATTTTGCGGTATTCGCGATGTTACTGGGCTTTGGAATGGCAACCTTGCTGGCCGTGGGCAAAGCCAGTCAAAACCCGTGGGCGGCCACCCCCGCCAAAGCCTTCATATTCATATTCCGAGGCTCGCCGTTGTTCATCCAGTTCTTCCTCGCTTACGAAATCTTCGTGTTAATTCCGAAAGTCGGCATAGACATCAACCTTGGTTTTACCGTGATCACCGCCGAGACGCGGTGGCTAACCAAAGCATGGCTCGGTGCGGTGATCGTTCTGTTCCTGAACACATCAGCTTACACAGGCGAGATTTTCTACGGGGCGCTTCGCGCAATCCCCAAAGGCGACATAGAGGCCGCAGATGCTTTCGGCATGTCCGGCTTCAAGAAGTTTCGCCGCATCGTCTGGCCCTCCATGTTGCGACTGGCATGGCCGAGCTAC
>CAKZNY010000357.1 GCA_937132145.1 uncultured Paracoccaceae bacterium
ACATTTTGAATGTCAAAATTACTGGTAGGCTTATTCCTATTACCTTAAAGACTCGCGGGTTCGCGATCACCCTTCCACCATTCCCAAGCATCAGGGAAATCGAAGCCTAGCGAGATGGCGTTGGTGAATAGAAGTATCCATAGATACGTGTCGTATTCGTCGCTGCCCATTGGGCGGGCGAAGGTGATCCAGATTACGAGGATTGTCCACGGGATTAGGTGCGGGAATGCCATGAGCTTCGAGAATCCGCGGTCATAAACTATGATCGGCATGTTCGCCAGCATCGCTCCGATGGCGAGGATGGCGATCCAGACGCCGGACGGTTGGTCGATGAAGAATATCGCGGCCATGTTGATGGGCGTCAACAACAGCCCGACCCAAATTTGCACCCATGTGGGCATGGCGCGAAAAGATTTCCAGATTTCGGTTAGCATTCGTCCCTCCATTTTTCGGCAAAGCATACGCCAGCGCGCTGAAATTGGTTAATAAATTTTGTGTGAGAGTGGAAAGTTACGAAAATATGAAGATGCCAACCACCTTTCATATCGGTGTTGCGAGGTATATCGTTCGCCGGATACCGAAGTTGGTGAATTGGAAAACCAGATGCCTGAATTAACTCTTATCCGCCACGGACAGGCGCAAACCGGTGCAAAGGACGAGGCCAGCTACGATAATCTTAGTGATCTTGGCCACAAGCAGGCCGGCTGGTTGGGGGAATATATTGACCGCACGCAGGGATATGATCTGGTGATTTCGGGTGCGATGAACCGACAGATTCAGACGGCGCAATCCTTGAAACTGACCACCCCTCATCATCAGGACCCTCGGCTGAACGAGATGGATTATTTTGGCCTCGCCGATAGCCTGCTGCAAACCCATGGCGTTGCGTGGCCCACATCCGAGGCGGAGTTTATCAAGCATCTTCCGCAAATTCTTAACGCTTGGCGGAGCGGTGATATAGTTGACGGGCTTGAGAGTTACGGGGATTTTTGCGCACGCATTATGGACGCTTTGGGGGATGCAATGCAGCATGAAGGCCGTGTGCTTCTTGTGACTTCAACGGGTGTTATTGCGACGCTGACAACGTTGGCGCTGGATTTGGATATACACAAGAAAAGCAAGGTGTTTATGGCCGTTGCGCATACGTCTGTGCATAAATTCACCATGCGCGACAGCGATTTGCATATGACGCAGTTTGGCGGCACGCCGCACCTCGATTATCCCGATCGCCTGCACGCGAAAACCTATGCCTGATGATCCGCATTAACGAAAATATAACCCTTGAGGATTGGGAACTGACGGAGACGTTCATGCGCTCGTCTGGTCCGGGTGGGCAGAACGTTAACAAAGTGTCAACGGCGGTTGAGCTGCGTTTTGAGGCCGAGCGCTCGCCCAACTTACCACCTGCGGCCAAGGCGCGGTTGAAAAAGCTGGCGGGGCGGCGGTGGACCAAAGACGGGGCGGTGATAATTACCGCCGAAAAACACCGCACCCAGCCGCGCAATCGGGCCGAGGCAGAGGAGAAGCTGGTGGCCCTGATCCAGCAAGCGTTGTTTAGGCCGAAGTACCGCGTGAAAACACGGCCAACGCTGGCCTCTAAACGTCGTAGGCTTGAAGGGAAAAAGCAGCGCGGGCAAGTTAAAGTGTTGCGCGGGAAGATTCCGGATGATTAATAGTCACTCAGCTGGGCATGGCCCTTAATATAATTTGAAGCGATCACAATTCTACAGGAGATTACCATGATTACACGCGCAGCAGTCGCTTTTGCAGCCGGTGAACCGCTTCAGGTTATTGATGTTAACCTTGAAGGCCCGAAGGCTGGCGAGGTTCTGGTGGAAATCAAGGCCACAGGGATTTGCCACACCGACCAGTTTACGTTGTCGGGCGATGATCCCGAAGGGCTGTTTCCGGTGATCCTCGGTCACGAGGGCGCGGGCGTTGTTATCGAGCTTGGCGAGGGAGTGAAAAGCCTGAAAGTCGGCGATCACGTGATCCCGCTTTATACGCCGGAAT
>CAKZNY010000358.1 GCA_937132145.1 uncultured Paracoccaceae bacterium
CCTGCATTCCTGCTATTTTCGAGGCCATTAACGCCTTTATTTCTGCTCCAGCCAAATGCTTTTGCATGGGCGTTAACTTTTTCCGGTAGGTTCCCGACGTTCGCTTGCGCTAAATCACGCCAGACTTCGCCGGTAGTCGGGTTAATAATGATTTCACGTATTTCCGTTGCCGAATAAGCAATGATGCGGGCGCGGCCCAAGAACGTGCGGTGAATTTCAATGTAGGTGAAGCCCTCGGCGGTCAGCTGATCGACTAAATCCTGCACGGTTTGCTGGATAGCAATTTTCGGCGCCTCGATAACGATCTGAATGCGAGGCACCCCTTCGACGGCAACGCCAGAAGGTTGTGCAAATGATCCGCCTGCGCTTAGCATAACGGCCATCATCGAAGCGGCTAGCAGTTTTCCTGAACGCATTTTGGGCCCCAATGGTTAAACCAGAAATTAGTTACAAATTTTATACGCGTGACGTATTGATACCGCCAAAGTACACTTTCGCCAAGCTACTTCGCTACGTCGGTATTTTGTGAAGAGGCCCGCTTATGCCGCGGCCCCCTTCAGGTTTATCGGCTACTAGCCCGGATATTAATTATTAAGCATATCCCAAAGTGCAGCAAATGCATCGTCGGAAAGATCGCCAAGGCCCACTACATCGGCAGCTTCGTCTTCGGCAGCCAGAACATCAACCAAGCTCTCTGACACTTCCAGTTCTGCCAGCAGTGCTTCATATGCCAGTGCTGCGGCCAGATCTTCCTCAAGCGTGCTCAGGTCTGCAAGCTGATCAAAATCGAGCAGAAAATCAATTGCCTCCTCCACCTCTTCACTTGTCAGGGGTGGCACGTCCAGCGCATCAATATCCGCTTGGATATCCGCTGGGTCACGAATGTCAGTACCTGGGACAACACCAGCCGCATCAAGCGCATCGGCTGTTGCCTGCGCCGCATCACGCAATGTGGCGAGCTTGCCAACTGCGCTGTCAGGATTGGCATTCAAAAACGCCTGTGCCGAAGCATGGGCGGCATTGCGCCATTTCAGTTCCGAAGCGATGGCACCGTTACCGTTATTCCCGTTATCGCGTGCACCTTGGCCGTTTGAATTACCGTTGCCTTGCGCAAACACGGCACTGCTGCCCAATAGAGCGATCGCAAGTGCTGTAAATATCAATTTTTTCGTGTTCATTGTTGTTCTCCTAGGTGAGCACCGGCGGCTTGCGCCAAAGTGCTCCAATTAAATGTGAGCTTTTAATTGCATAACTGTTAAATCTACCTGCCCAGCCATACACATGTTTCTTGACGCACAAATTGAACTAAGGGTTAAAACGCGTGTTTAAACTAAAGATTATGGTCCATGATGCATCAATTTACACCTATACACCGCGCCAGAATCGCGGATGTGACTGACATTTAGCGCCTTGTATTTATCGCAAACACTTTGAATGTAAGGGCTTATAATCACCGTGACTTAATATGTTCGAAACGCCTTACATGTCTCCCGTACGGGAAGGTCCCGTAATATATTTTCAAACTTTCTTCCATACGCCTTGACCCTCCACTTACTGTAACCATTAGCTTCATCCCGAATCATATTAAAATAGGTGACGGTTATGGGCCAAAATTACACAACATCATTTCAAGTCGAGGGCATGACTTGTGCCTCGTGCGTCGGACGCGTGGAGAAAG
Organism: uncultured Paracoccaceae bacterium; assembly: GCA_937132145.1. Lineage (GTDB taxonomy): Bacteria > Pseudomonadota > Alphaproteobacteria > Rhodobacterales > Rhodobacteraceae > NORP23. The sequence continues at coordinate 1,679 of CAKZNY010000358.1, forward strand.
CCTTGCTGGCTGTTCCAGGTGTTGCGGGAGCCTCGGTTAACCTAGCGACAGAGACCGCGCAAGTCAGCTACGATGAAACTGTTAGCACGGTTGAGCTGGCGAAAACTTTGACCGATGTCGGTTATCCTGCGTTAGTTGAAGAAGTGACGTTGGAGATTGAATCGATGACCTGCGCATCCTGTGTGGGCCGTGTTGAAAAAGCTTTGAAAGCTGGCGACGGTGTTCTGGACGCCGCTGTTAATCTGGCGACGGAAACGGCGCTGGTGACATATATTGCCGGTACCACAAATGCCGCTGACATTGCCGCGCTGGCAAGCAACGCAGGTTATAAAGCGAAAGCAAAAACGGCTGAACGGGCGGATAAGGCCGAACGTAAAGCTGCCGAGATCCAATGGCTCGGGCGTATGACGCTTCTCGCTGCGGTATTGGCGTTTCCGGTTTTTGTGTTGGAAATGGGCACCCATTTCATCCCGGCCGTGAAGGTCTTTATCGCCGAAACGATTGGCCTGCAAAACAGCAGGTTGGTCCAGTTTGTTTTGACTACAATTGTATTATTCGGCCCGGGTCTGCGGTTCTA
>CAKZNY010000359.1 GCA_937132145.1 uncultured Paracoccaceae bacterium
GGTCGGTTTTTTTTGCAATCGCACGCAAGGTCGGGAATACCGACGAAAGTTCCTTTTCAACATGCACCCAGTTGCCGTCATCCAGCCAGCTGGTCTAAAGCCAAAGCGAAGTACAAATGCGCCTCTAGCATTCGGATTATGGTGTGCGAAATCGCAGGGTGCTCGGGCGTTAAGCCCTTGTTCAAATCGGCTGGCCACCCCGCTATTTGGTTGTCGAAGCTTAAATTTATACACTATCTTGCGGTTGCTATCTTGTTAAACCAATCCGAATCCGGTAAGAGTTTAATCCCGTGATACAGGCGAATGTGCTGCACGGCGCAATCCAAATAAATGCAATTACACGGGGGCCAAATCCGGCATGGCGCGTTATATTTTCATTACAGGTGGTGTGGTTTCCTCGTTAGGGAAAGGTCTTGCGTCCGCGGCGCTAGGGGCGCTGTTGCAGGCACGTGGTTATACGGTGCGCCTGCGCAAACTTGACCCGTACCTGAACGTAGATCCCGGCACGATGTCCCCCTTCGAGCACGGCGAGGTTTTTGTAACCGACGACGGCGCAGAGACCGATCTGGACCTTGGCCACTACGAGCGCTTCACCGGTGTTTCGGCCTGCAAGACGGATTCTGTTTCATCAGGCCGGATATATTCCACCGTGTTGGAGAAGGAACGCCGCGGCGACTACCTCGGTAAAACCATTCAGGTTATTCCACATGTAACCAACGAAATTAAAGATTTCATTAAGATCGGTGATGGTGACGTGGATTTCATGTTGTGCGAAATCGGCGGCACGGTCGGCGATATCGAGGCCTTGCCCTTCTTCGAGGCTATCCGCCAGTTCAGCCAGGATCGGCGCGGCGAGTGCATTTTCATGCACCTGACATTGCTGCCGTACATCGCGGCTGCGGGCGAGTTGAAGACGAAACCGACGCAACACTCTGTTAAGGAATTGCGCTCAATCGGGATCGCGCCGGACATTCTGATGTGCCGTTCCGAACATGAAATTCCCCAAAAGCAGCGGGATAAACTCGCCCTGTTTTGCAACGTGCACCCCGACGCGGTTATTCCGGCGCTGGACCTGAAATCGATTTACGAGGCCCCGCTGGCCTACCACCGCGCAGGCATGGATCGCGCGGTGCTAGAGGCGTTCGGGATTACCGACGCACCGGAACCCGACATGACGAAATGGTACGATGTGTTGGACCGCGTCCAGCATCCAGAGGGCGAGGTCAAGATTGCGATTGTCGGGAAATATACTGCTCTTGGCGATGCGTATAAATCCATTGCCGAGGCGTTAACGCATGGCGGCATGCATAACCGTGTGAAGGTTAATGTGGAGTGGATCGACTCCGAAGTGTTTAAATCCGAAGAAGAAGTCACCTCGAGGCTTCAAGGTTTCAATGCGATCCTTGTGCCCGGTGGGTTTGGCGAACGCGGCACCGAGGGCAAAATCAAGGCGGCCCAATATGCGCGCGAGCACGACATCCCCTATCTCGGGATTTGTCTGGGCATGCAGATGGCCGTGATCGAGGCGGCGCGCAATTTGGCCGGCATCAAGGACGCAGGGTCCGAGGAATTCGACAGCGAGTCCGGCAAAAAACGCATTACGCCGATTATTTATCATCTGAAAGAATGGGTCGAGGGCAACCGCACGATCAAGCGTGACGCCAGCGACGACAAAGGCGGCACCATGCGGTTGGGTGCGTATGATGCGATACTTTCCGAGGGGTCCCGGGTGGCCGAAATTTACGGCACTACCACGATTTCCGAGCGCCACCGTCACCGTTACGAAGTTGATATGCGCTATCGCGAGGCGATTGAGGCGACGGGGCTGAAGTTCTCGGGTATTTCGCCTGATGGCAAACTGCCGGAGATCGTCGAAATCCCCGATCACCCTTGGTATATCGGCGTTCAGTTCCACCCGGAGTTGAAATCCCGCCCGTTTGAACCACACCCGCTGTTCGCCAGTTTTATCGAGGCGGCTGTAAAACAATCACGGTTGGTTTGATGCTGGAATTCCACACGCTCGATGTGTTCGCGCAGGATGCCTACACTGGCAACCCGCTGGCCGTCGTGCTTGGGGCGGACGGATTGAGCACCGCGCAAATGCAAACCATCGCGCGCGAGTTTAACCTTTCGGAAACCATATTCGTGCAATCACCAGAAGATGCGACGCATACAGCCAAAGTGCGGATATTTCTGACAGCTGCCGAAATTCCATTTGCAGGGCATCCGACGATTGGTTGTGCTATTTTACTGGCGGAAGCGCAAAATCCACATGGCGATTTCGAGATGGAAATTACGTTGGAGGAGGTCGCAGGACTGGTCCCTGTCAGGGTCCGACGCATAAATGGCACCATGCACGCCGAGTTCACTGCACCTGTGAATCCGTTTGCGCATGAAGGCACCCTGCCCGCGCAAGAATTAATAGCAAAGGCGCTTGGGTTAGAAACCGATGACATCGGGGAATGTGGACTTTGGCAGGGTGGGCCGTCGTTCATTTACATTCCGGTATCATCCCAAAGCGCTCTTTCCAAGGCCGCCGTAGGCGGGTCGGAGTGGACCGAATTAACACAATTGGCGAAGAGCAACGCGGCATATTTATATACACCCGACGGAAACGGCGGTTATTCGGCAAGAATGTTTGCACCTGCTAACGGATTAGCTGAAGACCCTGCGACGGGATCCGCCTCTGCAATTCTGGCTGCACAATTGTTGCATGCAGGAAGTTTGAACGAAGGCACTAATCGAATTTCGTTAACACAAGGTGTAGACATGGGGCGACCCAGCAAAATCACCTTGACGATCGATGTAAGCGCCGGAAAGATCAACGCTGTTCGTATTGCTGGTTCCGCCGTGCGGATATCGAACGGATCGCTAAAACCGCCCTTGCCGCAATGCAATTAACACTTAGGTAACGCATCATGTTTAAAACGCTTCTAAATCGCCTGA
>CAKZNY010000360.1 GCA_937132145.1 uncultured Paracoccaceae bacterium
CCAGTTTAAATGGTGGTTTTTCGCCGCGTAATTATCCGAATCAGAATTGCTAAGAAATCAGTACCCACAATCCTCGGTCAGCCCGTGTTACTTATGGCGGGTTATTGACCGAGTCCCGCAGAGTGGACATTTGTGCACCACAGAATTCTAGCAATTTGGGCTCAAAGCCGCCATTCTACACTCCTCAAAGTGACTCACGCCTCACAACGCCCGATACCCGATGTCCGTTCTGTAGAACCCCTCTGGCCAATTGATTTTTTCAATCGCTGCATAGGCGCGGTCGTGGGCTTGTTGCAGGGTTTTGCCTCGGGCGGTTATGGCCAGAACGCGGCCTCCGGTGGCAAGTGTTTTGCCGTCTTTGGCCTGCGTTCCGGCGTGAAATACATGCAGCGAGGAGCCGTCATTCAGCCCTTCCAGACCTTTGATTTCCGTACCCTTTTCGTAAGCCGCAGGGTAACCCTCGGCGGCGTAGACCACGGATAGCGCGTGATCGTCGGCCCAGTTGATGCGGGCGTCGGCAAGCTTGCCTGTTGCGCAGGCCAGCAGGGCGTCCAGAACTTGTGCGCCCAAGCGCATGACCAGCGCCTGAATTTCAGGGTCTCCGAAACGCACGTTGTATTCGACCAGACGGGGGCGTCCGTCTTTGATCATGAAGCCTGCGTAAAGCACGCCTTGGAAGGGGGTGCCGCGTTTGGCCATCTCTTTTATCGTGGGAATAATAGTCTCGTTCAGGGCTTTTTGGGTGATCGCGTCGGTCATAACGGGCGCGGGGGAATAGGCACCCATGCCGCCGGTATTGGGGCCTTTGTCGCCGTTAAAGGCGCATTTGTGGTCTTGTGCGGTGCCCATTGGCAGGACGTTTTCACCGTCGGACAGGACGAAGAACGAGGCTTCCTCGCCCTCCATAAACTCCTCGATCACGATGCTTGCGCCGGCCGCACCGAAGGTGCCACCGAACATGTCGTCTATGGCGGCTAGGGCGGTTTCCATATCCATGGCGACAACCACGCCTTTACCAGCGGCTAGGCCGTCGGCTTTGATGACAATCGGGGTGCCTTGTGCGCGGACGTATTTCTTGGCGGCTTCAGCGTCGGTGAAATGGCCGTAGGCGGCGGTGTCGGCCCCGCAAGCGGCGCAGATTTCCTTGGTGAAACTTTTGGAAACCTCCAGTTGTGCAGCCGCGCGGGATGGGCCGAAGGTCAGGATGCCAGCGGCGCGCAATGTGTCGGCCACCCCTGCGGCGAGGGGGGCTTCGGGCCCGACCACGACGAATCCGATGCTTTCGTCCGAGCAGAACGCGATCAGCGCATCGCCGTCTTCGGGGTTGATATCCACGCAATCCGCGACATGTGCGATGCCTGCGTTTCCGGGGGCGCAAAACAGCTGGTCACATTTGGGATTTTGGGCGATGGCCCATGCGAGGGCGTGTTCGCGACCCCCTCCACCTAAAATCAGGATGTTCATGGTGCACTCCCTCTTGGCCTTTGTTACGGGCCGTTCTAAAGTCGCGGGATGGTACATGCAAGCGCGCACAATGTCTGATTTGATCGACGAGCCGGAAGACGGCCAAAACGCCCCTGAATTTTCGGTTTCCGAAATTTCTGGTGTGGTAAAACGCATGATCGAGGGCGAGTTTTCCCACGTTCGGATTCGCGGCGAGGTCGGGCGGGTGTCAAGGCCTGCGTCGGGGCATTTGTATCTGGATCTAAAGGATGACCGTGCGGTTTTGGCGAGCGTTATCTGGAAAGGTGTCGCGCGCCGGCTTCGGGTGCAGCCCGAGGAGGGGATGGAGGTCGTCGCCACCGGGCGGCTGACCACGTTCCCCGGGCAAAGCCGTTACCAAATGATAATCGAGGATATTGCGCCAGCGGGTGTTGGGGCCTTGATGGCGATGCTCGAAAAACGCAAGGCGGCCTTGGCGGCGGAAGGGTTGTTTGGCGCTGAACACAAGCAAGCGCTGCCGTATTTACCCGACGTGATCGGGGTTATTACCTCGCCGTCCGGTGCCGTTATCAAGGATATTTTGCATCGCCTTCGGGATCGGTTCCCGCGAAAGGTTTTGCTTTGGCCTGTGGTTGTGCAGGGGGATAAATGTGCACCGGAAGTGGCAGCGGCGATCCGTGGATTTAACGCAATGACACCGGGGGGCGCGTTGCCAAGGCCGGATGTGATTATTGTGGCACGGGGCGGTGGCTCGATCGAGGATCTTTGGGGGTTCAACGAGGAAATTGTCGTGCGTGCCGCGTTTGAGAGCAGCATTCCGCTGATCTCTGCCATTGGACACGAAACCGACACGACATTGATAGATTACGCGTCGGACAAACGCGCACCGACACCCTCGGCGGCCGCTGAAATGGCAGTTCCGGTGCGCGCCGATTTGTCAGCGCTTGTGGCTGGCCTGGAAGAACGCCGACGTCGAGCTTTGGCGCGAGGGTTGGAGCAACGCGGGCAGCGATTGCGGGACTTGTCGCGGGCCTTGCCGAAGGTGGAGAGCCTGTTTGCCGAGCGGACGCAACGGCTGGACGGTTTGGCGATGCGCCTTCCGTTGGCTCTGTCCAGTTTGACCCATCGCAAGCGGGTGCAACTGGCGGCAAGTGGCGGTGAACGTTTGCGTCCTGCGGCATTGCTAAGCGATATTGCGCGCAAAAAACGCGACGTTGGCGCGTGGTCTGTTCGACTGACGCCTGCTTTGAACCGCAATATGTCTGACCCGAAACGGCAGCTAACCGCATTGGCGCGGACGTTGGAGACGTTGAGTTACCGCAAGACGCTTGAGCGGGGCTATGCGGTGGTGCATGCCAGCGACGGTTTGGTCACCAGTTCGACGTCGGCCGCCAAGCATGCAACACTTGAGATCGAGTTTAGCGATGGAACGTTGCCGGTTGCCACGGGCGGAACCGCGCCACCCGCGAAGCGGGTGGCGCCTCGGAAACGGTCCAAGGGTAATGATGGATCGCAGGGTGATTTGTTTTAGGTAACCAGTGTTGCTTTGGTTCGTTGACGGATTTCACTCATGTCTACGCCTTCAGCAATTTCGATCACCTGAAGGCCACCCTCTACCACCTT
>CAKZNY010000361.1 GCA_937132145.1 uncultured Paracoccaceae bacterium
GAATAATCGTATTAAAATCCATCACGCGGCTCCCCTGTTGAACCGTAAGAACAGGCGCTCGACCGGAATTCGGACCATGTTTTCAAGGCTGCCTACGAACATGATCACCAAGGCCTGAATAACCACGATCATCTCGCGCGGGATGCCCATTTCAAACGACAACTCGCCGCCACCTTGATAGAGAATGCCAAACAGGAAGGCCGCCAGCACGACACCAACAGGATGCGAGCGCCCCATCAGCGCCACCGCGATACCCACAAAACCAGCGCCTTGAACCGTGTCGAGGATTAAGCGCTCGGCCTCGCCCTGTACGGCATTTACGGCCATCATGCCCGCCAAACCACCAGATATCAGCATGACCGTCATAATGATTTTCATCGGCGAGATGCCTGCATATATCGCCGCTTTTTCGGAATGCCCAAAGGCCCGCACTTCATATCCAAGGCGCGATTTCCAGATCAGAACCCAAACCCCGAACGCCGCTAGAAGGGCGAGGAACAGGCTGACATTCGCCGGTGCATACTTGTCAAACGCCGGAAAAATATCATGCAGCGTTGGAATAGAAGCCCCGGCCGAGAACCCAAGCGTTTCGGGCACCATACCCGGCGCCTGCAAAGGCCCAACCAGCAGATACACGAGCAACGCAGAGCCGATCCAGTTGAACATAATCGTCGTAATAACAATGTGGCTGCCCCGTTTCGCCTGCAAATATGCCGGAATAGCCGCCCAAGCCGCCCCGAAAACCATCGCCCCGACGGAAGCCGCAACAATCGCCACCGTCCAGTGTGGCCAGTCAACATACAGCAGCACCATTGCCACGCCAACGCCGCCGATGCCCGCCTGCCCCTCGCCACCGATGTTGAACATCCGCGCGTGGAAGGCGACCGCAACGGCAAGGCCGGTGAAGATGAAATTGGTGGTGTAATACAGCGTATAGCCGATGCCGTATTTCCCCAGCGCGCCCGAAACCATGACCTTCACGGCCTCGATCGGGTCTTTGCCGATGAACATCACAACCAGACCAGACACCAGAAACGCCAGCATCAGACTTAGCAGCGGAATCAGTACGATATCCGCCCATTTTGGTAGGCTCCTGTTCATGTCGATGCCTCCGGATCCATACCGGCCATCAACATGCCGAGTTCCTGCTCATTGGTGTTTTCGGGCAATCTCTCGCCCTGAATAATCCCGTCAAACATCACGATAATACGATCCGAGAGCGCTAGAATCTCCTCCAGCTCCACCGATACCAACAGCACCGCCTTACCTTGATCGCGCAATTCCACGATCTGTTTGTGGATAAATTCAATCGCCCCGATATCCACCCCGCGCGTCGGTTGGCCAATAAGCAACACGTCCGGGTTATTCTCGATCTCGCGGGCAATCACGATCTTCTGCTGGTTCCCGCCAGAATAATCCGAGGCCATCAGGTTCGGATTCGTGGGCCGGATGTCGAACTTCTCGATCTTCGCCTCGGCGTCCTTAAGCATCGCTTTCTGGTCCGCCAACCCAAATCTTTTGCTGAATTCAGGGTCGTTGTGATATCCGAACGCCGTATTTTCCCACGTCTGGAATGCCATCACCAACCCGCGTGCGTGGCGATCCTCTGGCACATGCCCGATCCCGAGCGCCCGCCGCTGCGCCGCGTTGGCCTTGTTGGACAAATCAATCGACTCGCCCCGCATCAATATTTCACCGCTCGTCGCGTGGCTAATGCCGCTGATAATTTCCAGCAAATCGGATTGGCCATTACCGGTCACACCCGCAACCCCCAGAATTTCACCGGCCTTCAGTTTGAAGGAAATATTCTTCAGCTTTTTCACGCCCTGCGAATCCGTTTTGCAGAGGTTCTTAACCTCCAGAATCGTCTCGCCAACCTTCGCCGGACTTTTATCAACCTCCAACGACACATGCCGCCCCACCATCAAATTCGCCAGCTCGGATGCCGAGGTTTCGGATGTCTTGACCGTCGCCGTCATCTCTCCACGTCGCATCACGCTAACCGTGTCGGTCACCGCCATAATCTCGCGCAGCTTATGCGTAATCAGAACAATCGTTTTACCCTGCGATTTCAGGTTTTCCAGAATACGGAACAGGTGGTCGGCTTCGGCAGGGGTCAAAACGCCGGTCGGTTCGTCCAAAATCAGAATATCGGCCTGACGGTACAACGCTTTGAGGATTTCAACGCGCTGCTGGAACCCGACGGACAAATCTCCGACAATTGCGTCGGGGTCTACGTCGAGTTCATATTCGGTTGCCAGATCGTGCAAAACCTTGCGGGCTCTGGCCAGAGAGGAGCGCAGCAGCGGCCCATCCTCGGCACCCATGATAACATTTTCCAGAACGGTGAACGGCTCGACAAGCATAAAATGCTGGTGCACCATCCCGATACCGGCGGCAATCGCGGCGTGGCTGTCGGTGATCTCGGTTGGTATGCCGTTGATCTTGATCTCGCCCGCGTCGGCCTTATAAAATCCATAGAGGATAGACATCAAGGTTGACTTACCCGCGCCATTTTCCCCGACAATGCCATGAATTGCGCCCTTGGCGACCGTCATGTGAATGTCTTTATTGGCCTGAACGGGGCCAAAACTTTTGCTCACACCAATCAACTCAATCGCCGGAGCAACAGGAGCAGCCGTTGCCGACTGCTCCTGCGTTTGTGTGTCAATAGACATACTTGCTTAGTTCACCGGGCAAGTGTTGTCAGACATGAAGTCGTAAACAACTGTTTCGCCAGAAATGATTTTTGCAGTTGCATCAGCAACAGCAGCACGCATTTCGTCGGTTACAAGCGCGTCGTTATACTCGTCCAGAGCAAAAGAAACACCGTTGTTCGCCAAGTTCATGATGTTGAAACCGGCAGTGAACTCGCCGTTTTTAACGTCCATGAATGCGTTGTAAACAGCTTCGTCAACGCGTTTAACCATCGAGGTCAGAACGCTACCTGGCTGCATGTAGTTCTGGTTGGAGTCAACACCGATGCTCAATTTGCCAGCGTCAGCCGCTGCCTGAAGAACACCACGGCCCGTACCACCAGCCGCAACGAAGATCACGTCAGCGCCTTGCTCGAACTGTGCCATGGCCAACTCGCCACCTTTTACAGGGTCATTCCATGCCGCACCTGTTGTACCAACAGAGTTCTGCAAGATAACCGCATCAGGGTTAACCGCGCGCGCACCCTGTGCATAGCCACAACCGAACTGGCTGATCAGCGGAATATCCATGCCACCGATGAAACCAACTGTGCCGGTTTCGGAAGCCATGGCTGCAAGCATACCCACGATGTAGGAACCCTCATGGGCGCTAAACAGAACCGAACGTACGTTTGGCTGATCAACAACCATGTCGATGATTACAAAGCTTGTGTCAGGGAATTCCTGTGCCACAACGCCAAGCGCTGTACCGAAGCTGAAGCCAGCCATAACAACAGGGTTGTTGCCCTGCTGTGCGAAACGACGGATCGCCTGCTCGCGCTGTGCGTCGGATTGAAGCTCGAACTCGCGATATTCAATGCCTGTTTCAGCTTTGAAGCGCTCGGCCCCTTCAAAAGAGCTTTCGTTGAACGATTTATCGAATTTACCGCCCAGATCGAAAATGATCGCTGGGGTTGCCTGTGCGAATGCTGTCGTAGCAGCTGTGGCCAAGGCCGCCGCACCGAGTAGCGTTTTGATGAGTTTCATTATTTTCTCCTTATGGTCATCATACACTCAAAAATGCCTCGACCAGCCGACGACCTAAGCCACCAGCTAAACACGAGACAGGAATACTTGTGCGAACAGTTAAAGGGGCAGGTAGGTCAGGGGTCAACGGTTAATTCACGAATTGCTCATGTTTCCGCGAGGTTAAGACGGCCTACAATACGCACCGCATTACTATACTATTAATTTTTTGCCCGTTTGGTCCAGAATAATAATTCGTACGAATCGCCCGCGCTTCGTAACCGAACCGTTCATAAAGAGATTTTGCATGGGGATTCTCTTGGGAAACCTCCAGAAAAACCTCCTCCACACCCGCCGATTTAGCCGAATCATGCCCCGCTAACATTAACCTTTTGGCAATACCTTGCCGCCTGAGGGCGGGGTCAACCGCAATGGTTAACAGCTCCGCTTCCGGTCCGGCAAAGCGAAAAATCGCGAAGCCTCCGGTTTGCTGAAATAGTTTAACGTTGGGGGATATCAGCAGAGATTCAAACTCTGCGGCTGACCACGGCCTCGGCGCAAAAGAAAAACTCGCGCCGTGGATTGTGGCCAACTCGCCAACATTCATGGCAACATCGTTGGTGGTGGGTCCGATGGCAACGCAGCATCAGCCGATCGCAAATACAACGGAGCAGGCGGCACCCCGCCATCTTTCCCCACAGCACAAAACGCGATCTTCACCGGATCAATCACCGCATCGTCGGCGACCCCCTCCGACATCGACGGATCACCCACAGGCGAGCCGTCTTCGAACATCTGCGAGAAAACCATCCCGCGCCGCGCATCGCGTGCAATCGTAATCCGCCCCGTGGTGCCAAACGCCAGCGCCTCGAAAACCGAAACGCCAACCGCCGGAACCCCCAGCGACAACGCCAGCCCGCGCGCCGCCGAAACCGCAATCCGAACGCCTGTAAAATTCCCCGGCCCAATGCCAACAGCAATCAAATCAAGATCACTCCAGCTTTTGCCAGCACCTGTCAGCACCTCTTCAAGCATAGGAATCAGGCGTTCAGCCTGCCCTTTTAATAACGGTTCCGACATGGCGCCCAGAATCTGGTCACCGGAAACCAAGGCGGCCGCGCAATGCGCGGCCGCGGTATCGAATGACAAAACCAATAGTGCTTTAGGCGGCAATCGCACGCACCTCGACCACTTCAGGAATGTAGTGCTTAAGCAAGTTCTCGATCCCGCTTTTCAACGTCATGGTTGAGGACGGGCAACCCGCACAAGCGCCCTGCATATGCAGATAAACAATGCCTTTTTCAAATCCGTGGAACGTAATATCGCCACCGTCCTGCGCCACAGCGGGGCGAACGCGTGTATCCAGAAGTTCCTTGATCTGCTTGACGATATCCTCGTCCGGACCATCATGGTCAGCATGGCCAACAGTGCCGCTTTCATCCGCGAGGACTGGTTGGCCGGATTGATAATGCTCCATGATCGCACCAAGAATCGCTGGCTTGATATGTGACCAGTCAACGTCATCGCGTTTGGTCACCGTCACAAAATCCGGCCCGAAGAACACGCCAACGACACCCTCGGCCGTAAATACCCGCGTCGCGAGCGGCGACGAGGCAGCCGCAATCGCGTTCGGAAAATCCGCCGTGCCAGAGGACAATACCGCCTGCCCGGGCAAGAATTTCAACGTTGCAGGATTCGGAGTAGATTCGGTTTGGATAAACATAATTGGCCCTTTCAGAACTAACCTATTAAATGACGTGTCTGACCAAAAAAGTCAAGTATGCTAGAATCTTTCTAAGTTGCGCTATTTCGCCCCTCTGCGTAAAACGCCCAAATGATTATACGCAAACCATTCTACTACATCCGCCACGGTCAAACCGACTGGAACGTCGAGCGCCGTTTTCAGGGCAGCATGGACATCCCGTTAAACGCAACGGGCATCGCACAAGCACATGCAGCCAAAGACCTGATGCGCGACCTGCCGATCACCCACATCTACAGCAGCACCCTGCAACGGGCGCGGGTTACGGCTGACATCGTTAATGAGGGGTTAAGCCTGCCCATCACCGACATGGACGGCCTGCAAGAATGTAAATTTGGCGTATTAGAGGGCCAATTAAGCCCAAGCAAAAACTTTTCCGAAGATTGGCGTAACGGCGTAACCCCTGACAAGGCCGAGACCTACATCAACTTCACCGCCCGCGTTTTTGCCGCCATCAACGAGGTTCTGGAAAACGACGGCACCCCCCTGATTGTCGCCCACGGCGCGGTATTTTGGCCCATCCACACCCACATGCAACTGGGCCGCGCAAACACTCTGCCCAACGCCCATCCCGTACATTTGGCCCCACCCAACGAAGGCCAAAACTGGACGTTAACAGAAATATAACCACCCGTAGGGTGCGTGGTCCCCACGCACCGCCCTAACGCCAGCCACAAAAAAGGTGCGTGGAAACCACACACCCTACATCTTGCCGTTAGCAATTTCTTAGGAAACCGCGATTATCCGTTCTTTG
>CAKZNY010000362.1 GCA_937132145.1 uncultured Paracoccaceae bacterium
CGTTCCAATAATCACGTCCGCCAGATAATGCGCATCCACGGCCATGCGGCTGTATCCAGCGAGGACGGCGAAGGGGAGCAGGACATACTTTGTACGTGGCGCCAGTAGGATAATCGCCACTGCAAAAGCAAAAGCGGTGGTTGTGTGGCCTGATGGCCAGCTCGCATAACTCGACTGAAATACAAATGGATCAAACCCGAACGGGCCTTCAGTTTCAAACAGATAGGGGCGCGCACGACCAACGATGCCTTTAGCGATCATCGTGAAGATACCGGTCAGGGCGACGGCGGCAAATATAAACACGCTTTGCCGGGCCAGAAGCCCCCAGCGCAGGTTTTCAGGGTTCAGGCGAGCGAGGGCTGATGAAACCACCCACATTCCGATCAAGACGACGGCCATCCAGCCGGAACTACCCAAATCGGTAATCGTCAGCCAGATATCGCGCGTGGCTTTATCGGTGGTGTGGGTCAGGTAATACACCCGTTCGTCCAGCACAAAAAAGCTGAATATCGACAGGGCGAAACCTAGCAAGCCATAAGCTGCCAGAGCGGATTTAGATTGGTGTTTCATGCATATCCCAAAAGAAAAGGCCGCGTACAATTTGCACGCGACCTTAAATAATTCAAGTCAGTTTCAGAGCTTACGCTTCCGGCTGATCTTCCTCGTCCGAGGATTCTTCAGCAGGCTTATCGTCAGAGCGAACCAGATCATCGTCGTCGGCAGCGGCAGCGCCGATGTCGTCGAACAATTCAGCGATCTCGAATTCAGCGTCGGCTTCAGCAGCAGCAGCCAGATCCGCAATGGAATCACCTGTTGCCTGAAGTTCAGCTTCTTCAACCGAACGAGCAACGTTAACAGTGATCGTTGCGGAAACTTCAGGGTGAAGAACAACGATCATTTCGTGCAGACCCAAATCTTTGATTGGTCTGGCCAGAACGATCTGTTTCTTGTCGATTGTGAAACCGTCCGCCGTAGCAGCTTCGGATGCATCACGGCCCGTTACGGAACCATAAAGCGAACCAGCGTCGGAGGCAGAGCGAATCACGACGAACACCTGTCCATCAAGTTTAGCAGCCATTGCTTCGGCTTCACCTTTGGTTTCAAGGTTGGTTGCTTCCAGCTGCACACGCTGTGCTTCAAACGACGCCAGATTGGCTTTGGTCGCACGAAGCGCCTTGCCCTGTGGCATCAGGAAGTTGCGTGCGAAACCGTTTTTAACGGAAACAATATCGCCCATTTGGCCCAGTTTGGCCACGCGTTCAAGAAGAACTACTTTCATGGTCTTTCTCCTTACTTAACAGCGTATGGCAGAAGCGCGAGGAAGCGGGCGCGTTTGATGGCTTTAGCCAGTTCACGCTGCTTTTTCGCCGACACTGCGGTGATACGGGATGGAACGATCTTGCCGCGCTCGGATATGTAGCGCTGTAGCAATTTCACGTCTTTATAGTCGATTTTCGGTGCATTATCGCCCGAGAAAGGACATGTCTTGCGACGGCGGAAAAATGGTTTGTTTGCCATTGTTTAGGGTCCTTTCTTAATCGCGGCGCGGACGGCGTGGACGCTCGTCGCGGCTGTTTTTGGCAATAACGACGGCCGATGGGCCTTCTTCATGCACGTCAACTCTGATGGTCATAACGCGCATCACGTCTTCGTGCAGGCGCATAAGACGTTCCATTTCCTGAACGGCATCGCTAGGTGCGTCAGACTTAAGGAAAGCGTAATGCCCCTTGCGGTTTTTGTTAACTTTGTAGGCCATCGTTTTGAGGCCCCAGTATTCCGTATCAATGACTTTACCGCCATTGTCGGAAAGGATAGCGCCGAAATGCTCGATAAGGCCTTCGGCTTGCGCGTTGGACAAGTCCTGACGCGAAATAAATACGTGCTCGTAGAGCGCCATATTAGTCACCTATATTTAGACGTGCTTCAAAATGCGGGAGATAACCCTCCGACCCCGCATACGAGAGGCCACGTGTGAATGGTTCTCGGAGGAATGGGGCCTTATACGCTTGTGGCGGAGGGATACAAGGGGGCAGCCCCTTTGTTATTTGGTGCAAGCGATGGTGTTTTTATGGCGCTGAGTTGGAATGATTATCTTAATCCGGTTGTCACGACGATAGTGTCGATTTAAAACGGAATAAATCAGCAAACGAGGGTCACATGACAAAAGCATTCGTATTTCCCGGACAAGGGGCACAGGCTATCGGGATGGGAAAGGCGTTTGCCGACGCATACCCTGCCGCCAAAGCGGTATTTGACGAGGTAGATGAGGCCTTGGGGCAAAATCTTTCCGCACTGATATGGGAGGGGGATATTGCAGACCTGACCCTGACCGAAAACGCCCAGCCTGCGTTGATGGCGACATCTATGGCGGCGATGGCTGCGTTGAATGCCGAAGGAGTGCAGGTGACGGATGCCGCTTTTGTGGCGGGGCATTCGCTGGGCGAATATTCGGCGTTATGTGCGACAGGTGTGCTATCGCTGGCCGATACGGCGCGATTGTTGAAAATACGCGGTCAGGCGATGCAAGCGGCGGTTCCGGTGGGAATCGGTGCGATGGCCGCATTGCTGGGGCTGGATTTCGCAGGCGCACAGGCGGTGGCTGAAGCGGCCGCGCAGGGCGAGGTTTGTCAGGCCGCAAACGATAACGATCCGGGGCAGGTGGTTGTTTCCGGCCATAAAGCCGCCGTTGAACGCGCGACAGTGCTGGCCAAAGAGGCGGGCGCCAAACGGGCGATAATCCTGCCGGTAAGCGCCCCGTTCCATTGTTCCTTGATGGAGCCGGCGGCGAAAGTTATGGAAGCCGCTCTTAAAGAGGTAACCTTCAACGTCCCGAGCGTTCCCATCGTTGTTAACGTAACGGCCGAGGCTTGCTCGGACCCCGACCAGTTGCGAGCACACTTGGTGGCCCAAGTCACAGGTTCCGTCCGTTGGCGCGAGTCAGTGTTGTATATGGGCGCACAAGGCGTCACCGAAATCTGGGAAATCGGCGCAGGCAAAGCGCTTTCCGGCATGATCCGCCGGATTAATCGTGAAATTACATGCAAGGCCATCAACGGCCCAAGCGATGTGACGTAATGTAGGGTGCGTGGTTTCCACGCACCATTTGACGAAATAACGGTGCGTGGAAACCACGCACCCTACGGGAGAATAATAATGTTTGATCTTACAGGCAAAACGGCCCTCGTTACAGGCGCATCAGGGGGCATCGGCGGCGCAATCGCCCGTAGCCTTCATGCACAAGGTGCAACCGTGACGCTTTCTGGCACACGCATCGACCCGCTCAACGCGCTGGCAGCGGAGCTGGGTGAACGCGCGCATGTGGTGACTTGTAACCTTGGCGACCGCGACGCCGTAGCCGCCTTGCCAAAGGCTGCAATCGAGGCGATGGGCGGGCTGGACATTCTGGTGAATAACGCCGGTGTGACCAAGGACAACCTGTTCATGCGCATGAAAGACGAGGAATGGGACACGGTGCTGGACATCAACCTTACCTCGACCATGATCCTGATGCGCGCCGTTATGCGCCCGATGATGAAAGCGCGCTGGGGGCGGATTATCAACATCTCGAGCATCGTTGGCGTGACCGGAAATCCGGGGCAAGCAAATTACGCGGCCTCCAAGGCTGGGGTGATCGCCATGGGTAAATCCGTGGCTCACGAGGTTGCCAGTCGTGGCATCACCGTCAACGCCATCGCGCCCGGTTTTATCACCACCGCTATGACCGACAAACTGACTGATGACCAAAAGACCAAGCTGCTGACCGGCGTTCCAATTGGTCGCATGGGCACGGCAGATGAAATCGCGGCGGCAGCGGTTTATCTTGCCTCAAGCGAAGCGGCATATGTTACCGGCCAGACCTTGCATGTGAACGGTGGTATGGCCATGTTCTGAACACACTGGTCTGGCATAAAACATTTGCCAAACGGTTCGAGTGTGCTATAGCGCGGCTCGAGTGATTACCGAAGGCCATGCCTGCGGCGCTCTTGCCGTAGCGGCAACCCGAAGCGCCGCCCGTGAAGGCAGCAGGACAAAAACAAGTTATGGCCAACAATGGTCGAGATAAAACCGAGGATAAAAACATGAGCGATATCGCAACACGCGTTAAGAAAATTGTTGTTGAGCACCTAAGCGTAGACGAAGCAAAAGTAACTGAAACAGCTTCGTTCATCGATGATCTGGGCGCAGACAGCCTTGACACAGTTGAGTTGGTAATGGCTTTTGAAGAAGAGTTCGGCATCGAAATTCCTGACGAAGCAGCAGAGACAATCCAGTCCTTCGGCGACGCAGTTAAGTTCATCACTGAAAACTCCTAGGTTTTTCACTGATAGAAATTCGGCAAACGGCGTCCCAAGGGGCGCCGTTTTTCGTTGGAGGGGATTGTATGAATCGATTGGAAACCGAACGCCTGATTATGCGTCTGCCCGTCCGCGCGGATATTGATGATTTTTCTGTGCTGTGGGCCGTGGACTTCGTTCCTGTTACAGGACAGTTACACTATTGACCCTATGCGGCCATTTTCCAAGTCATATTTTCGAATGCCTGTATTGGCGTTTGGTAACCGATGCCGGAATGACGGCGCTGGCGGTTGTAGAAGACCTCGATGTATTCAAAGATTGCAGCCTTGGCCCGAGCGCGGGTTCTGAACCGCTGGCGGTGCACCAGTTCCTTTTTCAATGAAGCAAAGAAGCTCTCCATCGGCGCGTTATCCAGGCATTCGCCCTTGCGGCTCATGGATTGAGTGAGGTGCGCATTTCCAATCAATTCACGGTATTTTCCACCAGCGTATTGGCTGCCTCTGTCAGAATGGTGGATGAGCCCGGGAACCGGCCCTCTGCGCCCCAGAGCCATCTTCAGGGCTTCACAACAGAGTTCTGCGCGCATGTGATCCTCCATCGCCCAGCCCACGATCTCCCGCGTGGCCATATCTTTGATGCCAGCCAAGTAAAGCCAGCCTTCATCCGTGTCGATATAGGTAATATCCGCCAACTATTACCTGACAGATGATTGGAACAATCATCGAGAGGGCAAACTGTGTTGGGCGTTTGGCAGTGAAACTTCTGTTCCAGCAGGTTTGGTGAAGGTTTCAGTTTATGATTGCTGTCGGTTGTAACCGGCTTTCTACGTCTGCGATAAAGCGGAGACACTTTGTTTTCCTTCATTATTCTGGCCACACGTCGTTCAGAGACGGTCACACCATCCGCGATCAAGTCTTGATGAATACGCTTGGACCCGTAGCACTTCTTACTGGCTTTGAAGAACGTCTTGATCTTTGGCAGTAACTCTTGATCTCGGCCATCGCGGTCAGTTTGACGCTGATCTCTGGCAGCCTGGCTGGCCGGAAAGCCGTAGAACCAGCTCCGGGATATCTCCAGAAGCCGACATAATGTGGAAACCGCATATTGCGCTTTACGGGCAGTGACAAAAGTTCTCTTATTCGTCATGGTTTCACCGCCCTGGTCGCGAAAAAAGCCGATGCCTTGTGCAAAATCTCCACTTCCTCAGCCAGACGCTTGTTTTCTTTGCGAAGACGGGCCAATTCAGTCGCATCCGCCTTCTGACGACGCTTGGCTTCTGCTGAACCAAAAGCCTCAATCTCAAGTCGCCACGTCTTCAACTGTGTTCCCGTAATCCCCAGCTCGCTCGATACGCTACCTTGCGTGGCTCCAGGTTCATAAAGCATCTCAACCGCTGCCGCCTTATAATCGTCTGTATATTTCCGTCGATGTTGTACCATTTTGTGCCCCTTTCATGGACAGGGGTAAAGTACCCCAGTGTCCGGGAACAGGGACGAAGTCCACTCTTGGTGAAAGTCCGGTTGAACCATTTGCTAAGTTTGTCGCCGTAGCCATGCTTTTGACTGTAGGTGTAGTCTGGGAACAGCCGATCATGTCCCTGTGCCTGTAGACGTACGTGGTAATCAAGTAGGCCAAGTTCAATGAGGCGGCTGTGAACTGGCACCCTGCGCTGAGCCGCTGAGGATTTGAGGCGTTTGGTGTCTTCGCCTTCCTCGGTGAAGTCGAACAACCAAGTCCCATCCTCCTGTCTGATGTCCTTAAGCTGCAACTGACACACTTCGTTCAAACGTGCGCCCGTGAACATCGCTATTAGTGTTGCCCAGCGATGGTTCTCTTTCTTGTAGAACTTGCTGCACGGGTCGGTGAGCGCAATATACACTTTGCTCAAGGCTTCCTTCGTGAAAGCGGTGCGTTCCTTTGCTCCGCCTGCCTTCTTGGCAACTTTCAATCCGTCGAACAGCGCCTCGA
>CAKZNY010000363.1 GCA_937132145.1 uncultured Paracoccaceae bacterium
CCAGTTAGCGGCGGGACGTGCCGGATTGCGACCAGACCAAAGCATCGCGGGGGCGGAACTTCCTGTCGATTGGACCAAGCAGGCGTTCTTGCGAAGTGACGCGGTTCGGGCCGGATTTTTGTTCCATTTCGCTGGTGAGGATTTGTTAACGCGTCGGTTCCTGACCCACGTATCGGAGTCTCTGACCCTGCGGGAACGGGCCGCGTTGGGGCAACTGGCAATCGATCTCGACAATCCGAGCGCCGCTTTGAAAATCGGCAAAGCCGCGGCAAGCGTTGGTATTATAATCCCGCGCGCATATTATCCGATCACGCCTCTCGCCGATTTCGACAGCCCGGTTCCCGCCGAGCTTACAATGGCCATCGCACGGCAGGAAAGCGAGTTTAACCCTGATGTCCGAAGCCCCGTCGGAGCGCTGGGTTTGATGCAGGTTATGCCCGCAACTGCGAAAGCTGTCGCCAAAGAACTGGGCATCGCCTATTCCGCCAAAAGCCTCGCCAACGATTGGGAATACAACGCCCGCATCGGCACGGCGTATCTGGCTGAAATGCTGGAACGCTATAACGGATCGACCCTGCTGGCCGCCGCTGCCTACAACGCAGGCCCAAACCGCACGGACCGCTGGATCAAGGATTACGGCGACCCTCGGTCCGCCAACGTCGATGCCATTGACTGGATCGAGACGATCCCCTTCCGTGAAACCCGCAACTACGTGATGCGCGTTAACGAAGCGTTATTCATTTACCGCGCCCGTCTGTCCGGCGTCGCCCCCGCGTTCGTGCTGGAGCGCACCCTGAACGGACGTTAGGTAAAACCAAAAGGAACTTTTTATTTCCACGCGCCGTCTGTAAACTCGCACTTATGACACATTCCGATACGCCCAAAGGGCCACTTCACGGGGTCCGCGTTCTTGACCTGACCCGCATCCTCGCAGGCCCTAGCAGCACGCAGCTTCTGGGGGATTACGGCGCTGACATCGTCAAGGTGGAGCGCCCCGGCAAAGGCGACGACACCCGCGCATGGGGACCGCCTTACGTGCGTGACGCGGACGGCTTTGATACCACCGAAAGCGCGTATTACATGGCTACAAACCGTAACAAACGGTCGATCGCGCTGGACATGGCCACACCCGAAGGGGCTGATACCATTCGCCAACTCGCCACCAAATGCGATATTCTGGTTGAGAATTTCAAGACTGGCGGATTGAAGAAATACGGGCTGGATTACCCAAGCCTGAAGGCGATTAATCCATCGATAATCTATTGCTCCATCACCGGTTTCGGTCAGACAGGGCCGAACGCCGGACTGGCGGGATATGACCTGATGGCGCAAGGGTACGGCGGGATAATGAGCCTGACGGGCGAACCTGACGGCACACCGATGAAGGTCGGCGTGGGCATCGCGGACATCATGTGCGGCATGTATGCCAGCACCGCGATTCTGGCAGCGCTTCGCCACCGCGATCAAACTGGCGAGGGGCAACACATCGATGTCGCCTTGGTCGACACCCAAATCGCGTGGCTGATTAACGAGGGGGTGAGCTATCTGACCTCCGGCAAAATTCCGCAGCGACAAGGCAACGAGCACCCCAACATCGTGCCCTATCAGATATTCGAGGTCAGCGACGGCCATCTGATTATCGCTGTCGGCAACGACACCCAGTTCGCCAAATTCTGTGCCGCAATCGGGCATCCTGAACTGGCGGAGGACGCGCGCTATACGGTTAATATCGACCGCATCGCCAATCGCGAGGCTCTGCTGGGAACCTTAATTCCGATCATCAAGCAGATTAATAAAGAAACGCTGTTATCGACCATGAACGCCGCCGGCGTAACTTGTGGTCCGATCCATAACATCGCCGAGGTATTCGCCAGTGATCAAGTCGCCGCCCGTGACATGAAAATCACAATCCCGCATCCGCTATCCGGTTCCGGCACGGTTGATCTTATCGGCAATCCGGTTAAGTTTTCCCAAACACCGGTGACATATCGCAAAGCCCCCCCGGTTTGTGGTGCAGATACCGACGAAATTCTAAACGATTGGTTAAAGGAAGATTAATGGCAAACCTCCCCGATACAATGCGCGCGCTGGTCCAGTTGCAAGACGGCTATTCCGGCAAATCCGAAGGCCCCGCGATCTCCGACGCGGCTTTGTATCTAGAGGAGGCGCGCCTTCCCGTGCCGACCCCCGCCAAAGGGCAGGTTTTGATCAAACTGCGCGTGGCCTCGGTCAACCCGTCGGATTTACACTTCATTAAGGGGGAGTACGGCCAGCCCCGCCAAAAAGGTGTGCCCGCCGGTTTTGAGGGTTGCGGCGACGTCGTATCAACCGGTGATGGCGCGGAAGCTCTGTTAGGCAAACGCGTTGCGTTTGCGGTTACGCTTGGCGGTTCAGGGGCGTGGGCAGAATATGCGTTAACGGACGCCATCGCCTGCATTCCGCTTCGGGCGGATATTTCGGATATCGATGGATCCGCGCAAATCGTTAACCCGCTGACGGCGATGGCAATGGTGGATATCGCGGCGAAGGAAGGCGATGCCTTCGTGATTTCCGCTGCCACCAGCCAGTTGGGCAAACTGATGATCAGCCTTGCCAAAGATATGAACCTGAAGGTCATTGCGCTTGTCCGCCGCTCGAATGCCGTGGCACCTTTGAAGGCCCTCGGCGCGACCGAGGTTCTGGTGACCACCGACCCCGATTTCGCCGACCAATTCGCAATCGTTAGCCGCGCCCTGAAACCGCGTGTATTTCTGGATGCCGTGTCCGACCAGATATGCGAGACGGTTTTCACCCTGATGCCCAACAAAGCCCGCTGGATCAGCTACGGTAAACTGGGCACCGAGGCCCCGCGCCTGACACAAATGGGTCAACTGATTTTCATGGGCAAACGGATCGAGGGGTTTTGGTTAACCAACTGGATGCGCTCTACCCCGCCCGCAGATCAGGCCCGCGTTGTCGGCGAAGTCCAAGCCCGTTTCGCCGATGGCCGCTGGCATACCGATATAGCCAAAACTCTGACCCTGTCCGAAGTGATGAAGGGGCTGGCCGACGCCACCAAAATACCCGACGGTAAGGTGATCATCACACCTTAATGGAAGCGGCAGAACAGATATTAAAGTCCTAACAACGCAGGCAATTGCGCCATATCGTCAAACAGGATCGCATCCTCGGCGACCAGTGCCTCACCACCGCCGTGTGGTGCATACCCGAAGCATTTCATGCCCGCGTTCTTGGCGGCTAGAACGCCCGTCTTGCTGTCCTCGACCACCACGCAATCGTCTGGCGAAACTTCAAACGCTTTTGCGGCGATAAGGAACAAATCCGGTGCAGGCTTCGCCGTTCCCAGCGCTTGCGCCGAGAACATTACATCTTTGAAACGGTCCAGCATTCCTGTGCGACCCAAGGTGATCTCCATCTTTTTAACGCGCCCGTTCGAGGCGACGCAGTAAGGGATGCCCGCGCGTGCGATTGCATCAAGCGCGGCCTTAATTCCTGCAACCGGTTCTGTGTGTTCACCCAGAAGTTCATAGGCTTTCGCGTAAAAATCCTCGACCCAAGTGTCAGGCAACACAGCGCCAAGTTTTTCAGCCCTCACTTTAACACCGGGGATGGTTCCGCCCATAAACAGGCCCATGCATTCTTCAAGTGTCAGGCTAAGGCCGTGCGTGCCCAAATCATCCACAAGCGCTTGATTGAACAGCACTTCGGTGTCCACCAACACGCCGTCACAATCGAAAATCACGAGCTTCACGTCCATCGTTTCATCCAATCATAAACACATCATAACGCGTCGATTTCCCAGTGATCTGGTGCGAGGGGGCGCGGATTCCCTCCATCGAGTCAGCCTTTTGCGGCCACTTCAGCACAACACGATTACGAGCACAATCCAGCGCCACACGCATCAAATCGGTGGAATCCTGATCCGCCCCGACGATCTCGCGTATCAAGCGCATTTCTTTCTTTACCAACGCCGAATTCTTGCGCGGCGGGTGCATCGGATCAACCAAAACGACCTCGGGCGATAATCCCGGCAACAGCTCCTTTGCGTCCCCGTGCAGCAACGTCATGCGCGCGATAACCTCGGCCACCTCGCCGCCAGACACGCGCGCGCGCTCCATCCCTTCGGCCAGCAAACGGTGCATCTCATTCGAGCGTTCAATCAAGGTCACCTCGGCCCCAAGTGATGCCAGCAAAAACGCATCCCGCCCAAGGCCTGCTGTTGCATCAACCACGCTTGGCGAATTACCGGATTTCATACCAATCGCCTTGGGTAACGCCTGCCCGCGCCCACCGCCAAAACGGAACCGATGCGCCACAGCGCCACCGACAAAATCAACAACAAGAGAGTCCGGATCGTTCGCCATCTATTCTTTCAAAGCGGCCCGAACTTCCCGCTCCAGCACCTCCAGAAATTTAGAGCGGTCCGCCTTGCTAAACGGTCGCCCACCGCCTTGGCGAAACGGATCCGCCTCGCGCAAGTCCGCCATCAAATCGCGCATCGCCAGTTGGTTGCCAATATTCGCCGTCGTAAACGCATCGCCGTTATGGCGAACCGCCCGCCCACCGGCCTCAAGACATTTCGCCGCCAACGGAATGTCCCCCGTGATGCAAATATCCCCCTTGCCGATCCGGTCCGCGATCCACATATCGGCCACATCCGGCCCATCAGGCACCACCACCGTTTCGACCAAAGGGTGCGGATTTGGCCGCAGCCCACCGTTCGAAACCACATAAACCTTCACTTTATGCCGGTCCGCCACGCGCAAGGTTTCATCCTTTACGGGGCAGGCATCGGCATCAATGTAAATCACAGTCAAAGGTTGTGCAGCACATCTGCGTGGTGCGCGATGTGGTCTTCCATGAAGGTGGAGACGAAGAAATACGAGTGGTCATACCCCTCAAGTATCCGCAAACTGGCCGATTGTTTCCGCGCTGTAATCGCGGCAGCCAAGGCGTCAGGCCTTAACAAATCGTAAAATTCATCCGCCCCGCCCTGATCAATCATCACATGCCCCGGATACCCTTTTTCGGCCATCAGCAAGCTGGCGTCATGTTTACCCCATGCATTCTGATCCTCGCCCAGATACGCCGTTAACTGTTTACGGCCCCAATCACTACCCGTCGGGTTGGTGATCGGTGCAAAAGCCGACACGGATTTATATTGATCCGGCAACGAAATCGCCATCGTCAACGCCCCGTGCCCACCCATCGAGTGGCCCATGATCCCCTGCGCTTCCTCGTTCAAATCAAAGTTCCGGAAAACCAGCTTCGGCAACTCTTCGGTAATATACGTCCACATCTGGTAATGCTTCGCCCAAGGTTCGCGCAAAGCATCCACATAAAACCCCGCGCCTTGGCCAAGGTCATATGCATCGTCATCCGCAACCCCGTCCCCTCGCGGCGAGGTGTCAGGGAAGATGACCGCAACCCCGTGCTCCGCCGCCCAAGCCTGCGCGCCCGCCTTAACCATCGCATTTTCATGCGTGCAGGTCAGGCCGGACAGATACCAAATCACCGGCACCAACCCGTCAACCGCTTGCGGAGGCATATAAACCGCAAACGTCATTTCACAATTACAAGCATCCGATTGATGCGAATAAACGCCTTGGGTTCCGCCAAAACTGGCGTTTTCGGATATGGTTTTCATGGGATTCCTTATGATTAATTCCTGCACTTGCTACGTGGTCATTTTTTCTTAGCTTTTTCGATCGTATTTTCAACTTCTTTCCGTTTGTCTTCTGGAAGTTTTTGCCAAAGTTTTTCATGCCGCTTCGGTCGTGATATTATCTGCTCAACTATTTGATTTAACAAATCAAACATAATTTCTGCGACGTAAGGTTCATCGTTCACGTCGATAACACCTGGATGCACGGACTCATTTCCGATTATTCTCACCGAATGCATCATTTTAGCAATGTCGGGGTCGAGTCCCTTTTCTATGAGAATGTTGATATCTGTGTTGATATTTTTACCTGACTGCCCAACTTCCATCATCAAATGTTGCAGTGCTAAACGAAGTAGAGCAGCCGCTGCGCGGGGTGAAGTTTGAAAAACTGAGCTCGCCTCATCAAATAAAGATTTAACCATATGGGGCATATCTTTATTGGCCTGACCAGCCGGTCCTGAAACAGGATAAATCAAAACATTGCCAGACCAAAGAGCAATGTCACCACAGGAATCACAGGTTGATATCTCCAAATTATACACATGGTTCGTATATTGAGACTTACTAT
>CAKZNY010000364.1 GCA_937132145.1 uncultured Paracoccaceae bacterium
CGACCCATTTCAAACACTCGCGTTGCTTGTTTTATGGCTGATTGAGTCTACATCCATCACGATTCCAGGATGATGCGAGTATATAGCCCAAGAGTCGGCCTAAACGGCGGCTCGGCACGACGATAGCGGCCTATGACAGCGCGAGGAGTCTATGAGTTCGATTGGGTGTAGGTTTTACGTAGTGCTCCGAAAGGGCCGCATAGAATTTGCCGAGCTGTCAGGGTTGTCGCTCGGCAAATTATTCTTATCGGGAATTCGCTTGCCCTAATTGTAGGGTCGCTTCCCAGATCGCCCTGCGAAGCGTTGTTTCAACATCGCGAATTTCGTTGAAGGCGCAATACTCGGCTAAATCGTTTAGTGCGCTGATTATCCATTCTGAACCGACTGTTTGGCTCGAAGGATAATATGGGATGTCCTGATGCACAGCTTTTATTTTCGCTCTGTCAGACATTTGTACAATATGTCCCGCCATTTAAGGCCTCCTTACAAGTAAAGAGCCGCAAAGTTTTCGGTGCTTGCTTGGAGCAAGTCACCGAAAGCTGTTGCAGCACATGATAGATTTGTTTTTGGCCGGAACCGACCCAAAATTTAGTGTGGGTAGACAGGTGCGGCAGCAACAATGCTGGCGGTGCTGATCAGCACCAGGCTAGTTGCAACGATTACTGCGGAGAATTTTGTTTTGAAGTTAGTCATGATAGTTTCCTTATCGGTTGGTTAAATAGTTCAGTTTGTTGGTGATGGGCTGGCGGTGCTCATTCGAATTATTATGCATTACGTTTAGCCATTTTTTGATCAGGCAAGCTACGTAACGTGGCGTGCGTTACGGTAACGCCGTGTGCAACCTTGCAAGGCACGTGTTAACTTAACGTGTTGTTTTGTTGGGGTTCCGCAGTATAAGGAACCTATGATTGCACAGAGCGTATTTACGAATGATGCCGTCCGCTATGTGTTGGAGAACATATTGGCGTCGCCCCAGTTTGCCTCGTCGCCTCAGGTGACCGCAACTTTGAAGTATGTCGTGGAGGAAACGCTCAACGGCAGGAGCGACCGGATAAAAGCGTATTCCATTGCAATTGATGTCCTGAACAAAGCAGAAGAATTTGATCCATCGGCCAATCCAATAGTGCGGGTACTGGCTGGGCGGTTACGAGAATCGCTAACCGGGTATTACGATTCGGTTGATGGACTGGCGCAGTCGATCGTCATTACGGTCCCCAAAGGCAGCTATGTGCCGGTGTTTTCAGAACCTCTCGTAATAGTCCCAGCAGCACATGATTCCAGAATCGGGAATGCCCCAACCTTTTCACGAAGTCTAGAAATTGAGAAGTTTGACGTTTTCACAGGTGAGGCGGCGTCAGAAGCTACGGATGTACGTTCGGCACTGGTGTGCGAAGGGCTTCAGGCTGAATTGGTCGACAAACTATCGCGCTTCAAGGATTTTGTCATTACCGAGGCCACACAGAACGTATCAGGCACAAATATTTACCATCTGAAATTGAAACCGGCCGAGTATTCCTTGTCGGGGAAAATACGCATATCCGAGGCGCGGATAATTGTTACCCCCGTTTTACGTCGGTGTGCAGATAATGCCATTATCTGGTCGAACACTTACGATGAGTTGTTTCAAAACACGGATGCGTTGTTTGATATTCAGGCTTCGATTGCGTCGGATGTGGCGGCGACGCTGGGGCAACCGTACGGAACTATTGTTACCAAGATTGCAGCCGCGCGCCCTCGTGTTGGTGAAATGGATCTGGATCATTATTTGGCATTGGTGGATTTTTACCAATACTCGAATAACAAGACGGATAAAAAGTTTGAAGAGGTGCTGGCCGGCCTTGAAAAAGCAACCGTCGAGGTGCCGGAGTTTTCTTCAGCATGGGCGGCGCTTTCGTGGATGTATACCTACGATCGTTATCACGTACACACGGAAATCGATCCGAAGGAAAATAGGGCCAAGGCTTTGTCTGCGGCACAAAAAGGGGTTTATACCGATCCTGAAAACGCTATGGCACATCAATATCTGGCGATCGCCAAGTTCAATGATGGTGATAGCGAAGGGTTTCGCAAGACGGCGCGAACGGCGTTACGGCTAAATCCGAACGACGCCGAGGTGTTGGCGGATATGGGAAGCCATTTCATCCAGCTGGACAACTCGATTGAGGGAAAAGAAATGGTTGAAAAGGCCATGGAGATCAGTCCCGGGCACCCCCCTTGGTATCATTTTTCAATAGCGATGTACCATTATACCCGCAAAGAATCCGGTAAAGCCGTCCATCACGCCCGCCAGTTATTACAGGAAAAATCGTTGTCTGCATACATTCTGTTGACGGCTAGCCTTGTTCAGGACGGTCAGATGACCGAGGCGAAGGATACTTATCAATTGCTGCTGGAGAACCGGCCTATTTTTGCCACCAATTACAAAAGCATTCTTGATAACTGGCCCCTGCCGGACGGAATGCGAGAGATGCTTCTGCTTGATCTCGAATTGGCGGGTTTGCTGGTGGTTGTGCCCAAGGCGTAATCAAATCGGGCAACCTCTGGCTTGTATGCTGCGCCAAGGAAGGATATTCCAAAAGAAACCGGAGGTATCATGATCAACGACTCACACCCACTCGTTTCCACGCAATGGCTGGAAGATCATCTTGATGCACCCGATGTGCGTATCTTGGACGCCACATATTTTATGCCGGATGCCGAGCGGGATGGGCGGGCAGAATACGAAGCCTCGCATATCCCCGGGGCGCGGTACTTCGATATTGATGATGTGGCCGACAGTCGATCAAGCCTTCCACATATGTTGCCACCGGTTGAAAAGTTCATCAGCCGTGTGCGTGCCATGGGTATTGGCGACGGACATCGAGTGATTGTTTATGACACACACGGGATATTCTCGGCGCCACGTGTTTGGTGGATGTTCCGCCTGTTCGGCAAGCAAGATGTTGCGGTGCTGGATGGCGGTATGAAAAAATGGATTGCCGAAGGGCGCGCGGTTGAGGATATGCCCCCTATCGTGCGGGACCGTCATCTGACCGCGCGACGCAACGCGGCGATGGTCAAGGATGTCACGCAAGTTGCGGCCGTTTCCAAGTTGGGGGGCGCCCAGATTGTTGACGCGCGCTCGTCCGAGCGTTTCAAAGGCGACGTTCCCGAGGCGCGGGACGAGCTGCGTTCGGGCCGCATTCCCGGCTCAAAAAACGTATATTACGGCGACTTGTTAAATGATGATGGTACCATGAAAGGGCTGGATGATTTACGGGCGATTTTTGACGGCGCAGGCATTGATTTGTCCAAACCGACAATCACCACCTGCGGGTCCGGCGTGACGGCCTGTATCTTGTCACTCGCGATGGCGCGATTGGGCCACAAGCAGAACGCCGTTTATGATGGCAGTTGGTCCGAATGGGGCATGTATAATGATCTAAAGGTTGAAACCGGATGACTTTAAAGGTGGGCGACGAGGTTTCTTACACCGTTACGTTTCTTGAAATGGACGCGCGACCAACCTATCCGTACCCACCGATGCCAACCGGCGGTCCGACTGTTTTGTTGGCCGCAGACGAGCCCCCTGTCCGGTATTTCCTGCATATGTACGATGCGGTTGGTGCAACATACGAGTGGACGGACCAGCACGACAAACCCGTGGCCGAGGTGCAGGAATTCCTGCACGACCCCTCGGTCACTATGTTCACGTTGATGCGAAACGGCTGGCCCGCTGGATTTTTTATTCTGGATACCCGCATTGGCGGCGAATGTGATCTGGCATATTTCGGCCTTGTCCCCGAGGCGGTCGGCCTTGGACTCGGCAAATATCTTCTTCACACGGCCATTCTAATGGGGTGGGAGCTGCCAGATGTGACAAAGCTGACCGTCAATACGAATTCCCTTGATCACCCCCGTGCTTTACCGCTTTACCAGAAGGCAGGATTTGCACCCGTTCGACGTGCCGAGCATAAACGAATACTCACACGCGACCGGCCCATTGAAGGACTATAAAAATGTTCGAAAACCTTAAACCACAACCCGAAGATAAAATCATCAAGATGATTGGCATGTTTGCCGCCGATCCGCGTGATGACAAACTTGACCTTGGCGTAGGCGTTTATAAGGACGCTGACGGGAACACACCGGTGATGCGGGCTGTGAAAAAGGCCGAGGCACGGTTGCTGGAATCACAAGGCACGAAGAAATATCTCGGGCTTCTCGGGAATCTCGAGTTTATTGACGGTATGCGCGATCTGGTGCTGGGAAGCAGTGTTGCGTCAGCCCGCGTCACGGGCGCCCAAACACCGGGCGGCACCGGTGCCATTCGCCAGATATTCGAGCTGATCACGATGGCAACGCCAGATGCGACGGTCTGGATTTCCGACCCAAGCTGGCCGAACCACGAGGCGATCTTGAAATACCTGGGGATGAAAATCGGTAAGTATCGCTATTTCAATGAGGCAACCTGCGGCGTTGATTTTGACGGCATGATGGCCGATCTGAACGGCGCGGCGGCGGGCGATGTTATTCTGTTGCACGGGTGTTGCCACAACCCGACAGGCGCGAATATCACGCTGGAGCAGTGGGGCGCGGTGACGGATTTGATGCTGGCCAAGAAACTGATGCCGATGATCGATATTGCGTACCAAGGCTTCGGTGATGGTCTTGAGGCCGACGCAGCAGGCGTTCGCCATATGGCCTCGCGCGTTCCTGAAATGCTGATCGCCGCGTCTTGCTCCAAAAACTTCGGCCTGTACCGTGACCGTGTTGGTGTGGCTTTGGCTGTGTGCGAAGGGGATGTTGCCCTGACCAAAGGGGCGCTCGCCGGCCTGAACCGGGTGAATTTCAGCTTTCCGCCGGATCATGGGGCGACTGTGGTGGCCATTATCATGGGCGACCCTGAACTTAGAGCCGACTGGATGGAAGAGGTCGAGAGCATGCGCCTCTCGATGCTATCACTTCGCGGGGCCTTGGCAGATGCTTTGCGCCGCGAGACGAATTCGGACAGGTTTGATTTCATTGCCGACCATCGCGGCATGTTCTCGCGCCTCGGTTTGACCAGCGAACAGGTTGATACGCTGCGTGAAGAATACGGTATCTATATGGTTGGTGACAGTCGTTTCAACGTGGCCGGTTTGCCCGTTAACGGACTGGACGATCTGGCCAAGGCCATCGCTGCGGTTCTTTAATCATGATGGTCCCTTATATTCGCGCCGAAGACGTAGAACACCTGCTGGACTGGAATGATCTGGTAGATGCTTTGCTGGCTGGGCATAGGATGGCAACGCCCGAGATTTCGGACCAGTTTCTGCATCGTGGCGATGATACGTTGCTGTCACGCGCCGCGTGGATTGATGGCGTCGGTATTGCGGTGAAATCCGTAACTGTAATGCCTGGAAATGCTGCCCACGGGTTGCCTTCGGTCCACGGCGCGATGGTTTTATTCGAGGACAAAACCGGACAGGTCGAGGCGGTAATTGATTCCGCGCTGGTGACCAAATGGAAAACCGCAGGGGATTCAGTTTTGGGTGCGCGGCTACTGGCAAGACCGGATTCAAAGCGGTTGCTTATTGTCGGGGCTGGAACCGTGGCAAAATCTTTGATCGAGGCATACGGGGCCGTCTTCCCTGACATTGAAGTTACAATCTGGAACCGGACACCGGCAAAGGCCGAGGGGTTGGGCGTTGCTGTCGCCGATGATCTGGAAACAGCCGTGCGCGCGGCGGATATTATCAGCTGCGCGACGATGGCAACCAAACCGATCATTAAAGGCGAGTGGTTGTGCGAAGGCCAACACCTCGATCTGATCGGCGCGTTTAAGGCTGACATGCGAGAGGCCGATGACCTAGCCATGCAACGCGCCTCGATTTTTGTGGATAGCCGGAAAACCACGATCGAACATATTGGCGAATTGATGATTCCGATCGCCAGCGGCGCAATATCCGCGGGCGACGTGCTGGCTGACCTGTTCGATTTGGCTAAGGGGCAGGCAGGGCGCGTCAGTCCCAAAGACATTACACTGTTCAAAAACGGAGGCGGAGCGCATCTGGACTTGATGACCGGCCAAATGATTCTGAAAGCATGGCGGGCAATTGGCTTCTGACTGGATTTTATAACCAACCGCCGAGCGAAGCGAGGCCTGGCCCAACGGGAAAGAAACGATCTTTGATCGTGACGAACCGGCGGGAGAGATTCTTTTGTCGTCTATCAAGAGCAGCACTCCCGCCCT
>CAKZNY010000365.1 GCA_937132145.1 uncultured Paracoccaceae bacterium
TCGCCCCGGTTTTTGCGTGGTGTTCAGGACCTGTCTGCATTTATACCCAAATCACTCCAAAACCCGAAAGCCTTGGTGTGATATGACGCGGAAATTGTCGGTTACCTTGTCTCGGAAATTTCGCCAGTTTTTGGGGATGGTCTGGCGAAAGAATGCGAGGATTGCGGTGGCGAATTGGGGTTGGGTTGCGTAGAATTTATTAGGGGTCACATATTCGTGCATCACGCCCCACAATCGTTCAATCGGGTTGGGATGCGGGCAATAGGCGGGCAGTCTGTTCAGATTTATCCTGCAACCCCTGCGCGATAGCCAGTTTTTGACCCGTTCGCATTTGTGGTAGGCGGCGTTGTCCCAGATCACGTGGATAGTGGATTTTAAGGGGTTTTGGGCCTCGATTTTAGCCAGCAACGCCACCGAACTGTCGCCGTTAACCTTTGTTACCTCGACAAACGGTGCGTCGAAACTTTCAAGGAAAACCGCGCCGTGGATGTTGACGCGTTGCCGTCCGGAGGTGGTTTTCACGGAGGTGCCCGAACCTTTTTTCATCCAGGAAATCACCGGGCGCGTATCAGGGCACAAACGCGCCTCGAGCCAGTCACATAATTGCGTTTTCTGCGCTGCGTTAAGAAAGGTTAACCCGCCTTTCCAGTCAAATGTCGTCAGCCGATCCAAACCGCCAGATTGATACTGCTTGTGCCAGTTTCGGACCGTGTCATCGTCGAGATAAAGAAACTCGGAAATCACCGCGCAGCTTTTGCCGTCATCCAGCAGCAAAATCGCGTTTGCCCGCCGTGCCACACCGTGATCCTCAGACGGACGGCGAACGATTTGCTCCAGCTCGGTGCGTTGCGCAGGGGGCAGAAATTTCGCTTTGATCATGCCACTAACAGAATCCGTTAAAGCGGGATCGTCAATACCTAATTCGGGGGGGCAGTGACTCTGGGTATAATTCAGGGAGCTATGGGCCGGTTCTGATTGTAATCAACCCGCCAGTTTTCAATAATCCTTTCCGCTTCAGCCAGCGTTGTAAACCAATTCAGGTTCAGGCATTCCTCCCGAAAGCGGCCATTCACTGCCCAGCAGTGCATGAAAAATGCACGAGAGGGGAAGTATCCGTCTTAATCAAGCCCTGTTTTTCTCCCATTCCCGATCGTCGCGGATCAGTGTGTTTACTAGGATGATCAGCTTTCGCATCAGCACGACCAAGGCAACTTTGGCTGGTTTTCCGGCGGCAATGAGGGCGGTGTATTTGGCTTTGAGGTCGGGGTTGTGGCGCATGGCGACGAGGGCGGGCATATAGAGCGCGTCGCGCAACAGTTTGCGGCCACCCTGGATGAAGGACTTGCCACGCCACTGGCCGGATTGGCGGGTCATGGGTGCCAGGCCCGCGAGGCTGGCGACCTGCTTTTTACTCAGGGTGCCGAGCTCTGGCATCTGGGTCAGAAGCACCGCCGCGCTGACCTTTGAAAGCCCCGGGATCGAGCAGATGATCTCGGTTGCGCGGGCGGTCTCGGGGGAGCTTCGCAGCAGATCCGCGATCGCGGCATCGACCTCTGCAATCTGGGTTTTCAGTAGCTTGAGCCGCGCCCTGGCCTGGCGCTTGAGAAGCGCAATCGTCAGGGTTTTTTGCCGGTTCAGCGTGCGGGTCCTGTCTTTGATCAAAGCCAGTCGAGCGATGTGCAACTCTTTGAGATCACGCTGATTTATTGATGTTGCTGGCTGTGGAACCAGAGAAAAGGCATCCCCCATCATGGCCAGCATCCGTGCATCTGTCACCCGGCAGGCGATGTTTACATCGCCGAGAGGGCACCGCATCAGTTTTCACCCGTGTACCGAGCGATTGGGCAAAACGACGAGCCTGCAAGGGGTTCACCTTGACAAGCGGAAAACCCGCCTCGAGAGCAACCTCGAAACTGCGGTGATAAGGGCCGGTTGGCTCGTAAACCATGCGGGCAATATCGTGCCCTTTCAACCATGCGGTCAGCGCCCGAAACCCCGCTTTGTCATTGCTGAATTGCGCCGCAGCGCCGTCGCTCAGTCGATGCACATCCAAAGTTGCTTTTGAAATATCAATGCCGATGGTAGTCTCTGTCATCTTTCTCATGTCCTATGCTTGTCATGCGAGGCTACCCCTCGCGTATCCGTTCAGGCCTCATGGAAAAGACGGCGACTGATCAAACTTCCCAACGGTCCTCAAAGACCAAGCTTTCAACGATCCAGCCGCCGCCGCTGACCGGCATAATTGAGGTGCCGGTTAGCGGCTCCCTTTTTGCACGGGAGCCTGAGAATGTCATAAGACAAGCTTTCCGAAACCACACGCGACGCTTCCACCGTGATCCGCCGCGCTTCGACAGTCGCGGTGTCGTATTCCTCGTCCGGGCGTACCATTTGCCATTTGAGGGCCTGGGGTAGCTCGGTTTCCTGTCCGCGGATCAGTTCCATGACTTCGCCCTGAGTTCCCGCCGCAGTGGACGCTCCCACCATGTCATCGGGGTTGATCACCGACACTGCTTTTTGCCCGCGTGTCACAAACCGGATGACGCCACCGCTTTCTACCGCGTCAAACCCGAAATGCCGTGCCAGGGTCGAGATCGAGGCACGCGGGCTTTCAAGGGCTGCGATAACAAACCCCGGAACGACGTCGGACATCTCGCTTACATCGATCAGATTGTCCGCCAACCCCGTGCGGCGACAAAGCTCGCGCACCAGTGCCCCGAGGCCCACCGCTCCGAGCCGACCGTTCAGCCAATGCCCGAGCCGCCAGTTCGGCGCATCGGCCCAGATATCCTCGCGGGCCGGAAAGTCGGAATAGGGGCGCGCGTCCCAGGTCCAGAGCGCGGCCTCGCCCATGTCGATCATCTGTCCTGCGTATACGGAGCTGTTCGGGTTGTTTGCCGCCTCTCCCCAGTATCCCAGCATTGCCTCGATATAGCGGCGCTGGATGGCTTCATCCTGCCAGCCGCGCGAGAAATGCGGCAAAGCACTTTCGGACGACTTGGGATCATAAAACACGTTGGGTTGGTTGCTGCCGCGATCAACCGCCGGACAGCCGAGTTCCGTGAAATGGACTGGTTTGGAGTGGGGTGCCCAGACGGTGGGGCTGGCTGCCTCGATGCCGCCCGGGCGATCAAAGTGCGGATTGGACCACCACGCGCGGATATCTTTGGGGCGAAACACCCATGGTTTGCTATAGGCGCCATCGGTGATGGGGGTGCGGTTCTGTAGTTTACGATCCGCATCCGTGGCGTAGAACCACTCGAAACCCTCGCCGCCCTCGATATTGCTGCGCAGGTAGTCGAGATCCCGGATTGAGTTCCAACCCGCCTGTGCATCAAGATGATCAAATCCGTCGCGCCAATCGGAAAGCGGCATGTAATTGTCGATGCCGATGAAATGGATGTTCGGGTCGGACCAGAGCGGATCGAGGTGATAGAACAGATCACCGGATCCATCTTGCGGGTGATGCCCGAAATACTCCGACCAGTCGGCGGCGTAGCTGATGGCGGTTCCGGCACCGAGAATTCCGGTAACGTCACCGGCTAACTGCTTCAGTGCGGCTACCACCGGATAATCTGTGGCGTTGTTACGAATTGTCGTCAGGCCGCGCAGCTCCGATCCAAGCAGGAAAGTATCGACCCCGCCGGCAGCGGCACAAAGATGGGCGTAATGCAGGATCATCCGCCTATAACCCCGATCGCTGGCGGGGCCAGTCCAGGAGACGGTCTCTCCAGCCACCGTGAAATTAGAGACCTGCGCATTGCCCATGAAGGCAGCAACCTGCGCGCCCGCGCTGGCGGTCTTGCCTACCGTGCCCGCGTAACCCGCTGCCGGAGAGCAGGTAATGCGTCCGCGCCATGGATAGGTGTTTTGGCTAATAGAAGTTGCATTATCGGAATAGGGATCGGGCAGTGTGTTCCCCGCCGGAATATCCATCAGCAAAAACGGATAGAAGGTGACGCGTAATCCCCGCGCCTTGATCTCCCTGATCGCCTGCACAACGGCGAAGTCGGCCGGTGTGCCGCCGTAAGACGTGCGCCCGTCCGCATCGAGGCTGATGACATGGGCACCCGCGCGCGTGACGCCATTCACCGTCCATATCTTGGGGGTGGTCACTTTTGTGGTATTCTCGACCCCGGGCACAACCGCGCAATCTCCGGCGCGCAGATCGGTGCCAAACCAGCTGACCACCAGCGAGATGCTCTCGATGTTCGGGGCGGCCGCTTGCAACTGGTCGAGCGAGGCGATGATGTCGGGCACGGCGTTGGCATTATGCACGTTTTCGGAAGCTGTATTGCCACTTGCTTCGCCCACGCTGTGGGCGCCGCGCGAGATTGGTTCGGTTGCGTAGACGAATTCGCCGGTGCCGGGGATCAGGGTGATTGCGCGAAGCATTCCTTCGGCCGTGTCGGGCTCAACTACGGGGCGGAATACCTCGAAGGACAGTTGCGGGATCCGATTGCCGAACTGTTCCAGCGACAGCTCCTCGAACATTACATAGGCGGTACCGCGATAGGCAGGGGCATTTCCAACGCCCATTTTTGCTTCAATGAACGGATCCGGTTGTTGGACCTCGGCGCCGGTATAAATCCGCCATGTGATGCCGTTCAAATCCAGAGGTTTGCCGTCGGCCCAGATGCGCCCGATGCCCGAGATTGACCCCTCGCACAGCGCTACAGCAAAAGATGCCGAATAGAGATAGGCGGTCGTGGTAACCGTCGGCCCACCGCCTTTGCCGCCACCTTGCGTGGTTGTATTTACCGTCTCGGTGAAATCTGTCGCCCAGATGATATTGCCGCCGATGCGCATTCGGCCATAAACGCGCGGGATGATGGCCCCCTCGGTCGAGGTGGTGATTTGCAGGTTTTCGAGCCGCTGTCCCTCGATCCGTTGCCCGGGGGCAAGCGAGGAGACAATCCAGCTATCAACCATCGAGCCGGCAAAGGATCCGATTGCCCCGCCGATGGTTACAGCGGACACACCGAGGACGGCACCACCGATGCTGCCGCCGATAGCAGCGCCGGCAGAGGCCAGAAGAATGGAAGCCATTTTTTATCTCCGCGGTGGGCGTTCCCGCTCGGGAAAGCGGAATGCGTAGGCAATTTTACGTTGCCAGGCGTTTGTCAGAGGCTCTTCAATCACACCGGTGCGCTCATAGGCGTGGATGAATTGGTGGGGACGCCCACTGCGGTCATTTTCAGAAAGAATGCCGACATGTTTGGCGATAGCGCCCGTCCGCATACGAAACAGGATCACGTCGCCGATGCGGGTCTCGGAAACATCCAGCTCTACCATTGCGGCCCGCGCCGCTTCAGCCAGCACCTCGACCGGTCCCGCCTCGCCCCAGTCACGGGAATAAGGCGGCACGGGCATTGGTTCCGGCCCCACTACATCGCGCCAGACACCGCGCAACAGCCCAAGGCAATCACAACCGACACCACGGACCGACGCTTGATCGTGATAGGGCGTGCCAATCCAGAGACGGGTTGCCTAGACGACGCGCGCTGAGGCTGCTGGAGAGTGCCTCATAGCACTGCCCCCGCATTTGCATCGCCCTTGGCCGCATAGCGAATAACGGTGTTTTGTCCCGGGATATGCGGGAAGCCACGGAAGTTCACGGCGTTGACAAATTTGGCCTGACAGGTTTCAAAACGCTTGTCGCAGCCCGCGAAGATGTCGAAGGTGTTGCCAACCTCGATCGGGCGAATGGGTTCCTCGAGCAAAGTGACAATTACGTTCACGCCAGAAATTGCATGACTAAGAACTTCAGCTTTTCGTCCGGTATTGGCGCCGCTGAGCCATTGTAGCGTGCCAAGGGAGAACCAGCCCACGGCAAAATCCGAGAGACCGGTGACAACAAAACCGCGATCACCGGAAATGCTCACCACTGTGCCGGTTGCCTTGAAGGCCGGATCGTTCGTATCGACGCCGCAGCGCGCATCCCCAAGCGCCGCATCGCAACTCGCCTGAAACGTCCGCCCGATGGTTTGCCCGAGCACATGGGCAAGCGAGCGCATCTCGGCCACGAAATGCAGCCGCCCGCGCCGGAGCTGCCCAATGG
>CAKZNY010000366.1 GCA_937132145.1 uncultured Paracoccaceae bacterium
CGAGCACGCTATGCAAACTTCAAACTAATAGCCAGCGCCCCGAGCAGCAAAACAACCAGCACTGGTGCATGCTCGAATACCTAGGTGTTTAGTCCCGGCATTTGATGGGTTGGATTGAGTATGAATCTTTCCGGTTCGTTTGTCCATATTTTGCAGATGTATTCGTAAGGTGTCAGGCCACTGAGAGTTTTGAGGCGTCGGGCGTAATTGTAGGCATTGATGAAGTCGTTGAGGTGAGCACGGAGTTGTCCATGGTCGTCGTAGTGGTAGCGTTTAACGGTGGCGTCTTTAATGGTTCGATTCATCCGCTCGACCTGACCATTTGTCCAGGGATGCCTGACTTTTGTGAGTCTGTGTTCAATTCCGTTTTCCCGACAACGCATGTCGAACATATGAGTCATATAGGTTGCAGTTGGTCCATCTTTGTAACGAGGCGGGAATGTAAACTGAATGCCATTGTCTGTGAGAACAATGTTGATCTTGTAGGGTACCGCTGCAACGAGGGCTTCAAGAAAGGCTGATGCTGTTTTCCGGTTTGCCTTATCAACGAGTTGAACAAACGCGAATTTACTTGTTCTATCAATGGCAACATAGAGGTGCAGTTTCCCTTCTGCTGTGTGCAGTTCGGCAATATCGACATGGAAATAGCCGATGGGATATCGCTTGAACTTCTTCTTTGCAGGCTTGTCGCCATCGACATCTGGCAGACGGGATATCCCATTGCGTTGCAAACATCGGTGAAGTGATGACCGTGTCCCCCTCTCGCTGATTGCAAGCAATCAACTGCCGGGCGGTGGATGTGGGATAGTCGGTTGGAGTGCGTAGAGACAGTCGTCCAGTGGCAGCAGAGTATGCCTGCGAAAAGCAACGATTGCGGCTTCCTCAATCTCACTGAGAACCGTGGAACGAGGTTGCTTTGGACCGGTCTTGCGGTCTTCAATACAAGTGCGTTTCTTCCACTTCAAAACCGTCTTGGGATTAATCCCGTATGTCTGGCTTAACTCCGAGGTCGAAGCTTGCGATCGCTGTATTGCTGCTCTGATAACGTGCGTAGTCGTGGCGCTGCCGTGTAAAACTTGTCCCATAGTGCTTCCTTCCATTCGAGGGAAAATGTTACACCATCAAACCTCGGGACTAAACAGCTGGCTCTGAAAATCAAGAACGTTGACAATTTGTCGACAAAATACGAATGTGATTTTACAACTAATATTTTGCGTCAGGATTCTTGTCCAACGGCAGCAAATATCACGGTTCTGGGAGGAACAATTATGAATAAACTAACAGGAATTATCGGTGGTGCAGCGGTTGCATTCACGATGGGCGCAGCCGCCCAAGCGCAAAACTGGGATATGCCGACGCCTTATTCCGACGCGATTTTCCACACAGCAAACATCATTGAATTCGCGGCTGACGTAAAAGCTGCCACAGGTGGCGCGATGAATATCACCGTGCATTCCGCCGGTTCGTTGTTCAAACACGCTGACATCAAGGGGGCCGTTCGTGGCCGCCAAGTACCGATTGGCGAGTTCTTCTTGTCGCGCCTCTCGAACGAGGATGCAGCTTACGGTCTGGACAGCCAGCCGTTCCTTGCAACAAGCTATGAAGATGCCGCGCGCCTTTGGGCAGCCCAGAAACCAGCCGTAACAGCGTTGCTGGCCGAACAAAACCTGATGCCATTATTCGCGGTTCCTTGGCCCGCACAGGGTCTTTACACCAACGGCGAGATCGCCACGGTTGAAGACCTGTCCGGCCTGAAATTCCGTGCATATAACGCCGCACTGGAAGCTTTTGCCGCCCTTGCAGGGGCCGCTCCGACACAGGTTGCATCGCCAGACATCCCGCAAGCCTTCGCAACTGGTCAGGTCGAGGCGATGATCACGTCGCCCTCCACTGGCGCCAGCTCCAAGGCTTGGGATTTCGTGACGCATTACACACCGATCAACGCGTGGGTGCCTAAAAACATCGTTGTTGTGAACATTCAGATGTTCGACAAGCTCGACGCTGATATTCAGGCCGCAATCCTCGAAGCGGCGGCAGCGGCCGAAGTACGTGGTTGGGAAATGAGCGCGGCCGAGGCCAAGGCCAAAACTCAGGTTATGGCGGATAACGGCATGATCATCGTCGAGCCAAGTGCGGCCCTGATGGAGGGCTTGAAAGCCATCGGCGCGACCATGTTGGCTGATCTTCAGGCAACTGCCAGCGAGGAAGCCAAAGCCGTTATTGCCGAGTATCAAGGCAACTAAACGCACCAAGACACGGGCCGGGCAAATGTCCGGCCCGAATTTTATGCGGGAGGCAAATATGCGTAAATTCCTAGACACCCTCTATACCGCCAGCGGATTCGCGGCGGCAGGGTTTATCGTTTTTATCTGTCTGGTGGTGTCAGCCCAAGTGGTTCTGAACCTGATCACCAAGATTTTCGGTTCTGCCTACAGCATGACCATCCCGTCCTACGCCGATTTTGCCGGTTTCTCGCTGGCGGCGGCATCGTTCATGGCGCTGGCCTATACGTTAAAACAAGGCGGGCACATCCGCGTCACGCTGCTGTTGCAAACCTTCGGGCACATCCCGCGCCTCGGTGCGGAACTGTTCAGCCTCGGCTTGGGCACGGGCGTGTCCGGTTACGCAACCTACTACATGATCCGCATGAATTACGACTCCTACTATTACGGAGACCTGTCCAACGGCATCGTCGCCATCCCCCTATGGATCCCGCAATTGGCGACCTCGGCAGGGTTATTGATGCTGACCATTGCCTTCATCGACTTGTTCGTCGAAACGATCATCGCCCGCGCACCCGTCCTCGAAAATATGGAACAAGAATAGATGTCCGACCCTATTATCATGCTCATCCTTCTGGGCGTATTGCTCGGCCTGCTTAGCCTTGGCGTATGGGTTGCCATCGCGCTGCTGTCCGTTGGCGTTGTTGCGCTGGCGTTCTTTTCCAACGCGCCCGTCGGCCAAGTCCTTGCCACCACCATGTGGGGTGCGAGCCATTCATGGGCGCTCGCAGCACTACCGCTGTTCATCCTGATGGGGGAAATTCTGCTGCGATCGCGCCTGTCCGAGGACATGTTCAAAGGCCTATCCCCATGGCTCGGCCGCCTGCCGGGGCGGCTGTTGCACGTCAACATTATCGGCTGTGCAATCTTCGCGGCCGTGTCTGGCTCGTCAGCCGCGACCGCCGCTACCATCGGAAAAATGTCGGTGCCAGAATTGATGGATCGCGGCTATCCCGAGCGCCTCGTCATTGGCACGCTTGCTGGATCGGCCACGCTGGGATTGCTGATCCCGCCGTCGATCATCCTGATCGTTTACGGCGTCGCCACGGACCAGTCCATCGCGCGCCTGTTCGTGGCCGGCATTATCCCGGGCATCATGCTGGTTGCCATGTTTGGCGGCTATGTCATCATCCGTGCGTTGATGGACCCTGCCAGCATTCCAACCGAAGACGCCGAATACACCTTCATGGAAAAGGTCAAATCCTCCCGTCGCCTGCTTCCGGTTCTTATACTGATCACTGGCGTTATCGGGTCGATCTACGCGGGCATCGCCTCGCCAACAGACGCCGCCGCGTTAGGGGTGATTTTCGCGATAATTCTGTCGTTCTTCTCGGGAACCCTAAGCCGTAAAATGCTGGTGGAAAGTCTGCTGGGGGCCACAATCACCTCAGCCATGATCGCGTTCATCCTTGGGGGCGCGGCCTTCCTGACCGTCGCCATGGGCTTCACCGGCATCCCGCGCAACCTTGCCATCTGGATCGGGTCATTCGGCCTCTCGCCATTGGCACTGCTCGGCGTGCTAACGATCTTCTTCATCCTTTTGGGTTGTTTCCTTGACGGCATTTCCGTTGTGGTCCTGACGACATCGATCGTCATGCCCATGATTAACGGCGCGGGTATCGACCCGTTATGGTTCGGCATCTACCTCGTAATCGTGGTCGAGATGTCCCAGATCACCCCGCCTGTCGGCTTCAATCTGTTCGTCATCCAAGGGTTAACGGGTATTAACATTCTGTCCATTGCCCGCTCGGCCCTGCCATTTTTCTTGCTGTTGCTAGGGGCAATCGGCCTGATAATCGCCTTCCCGCAGATTGTGACGTTTATGCCAAGCCTGATGTAGCTGTTTTATTTGGAGGTCTTGCGCCAAACCGGCTGCCGCTATCCAATATTAGTTGTCTGCGCCTATCAAACGTCCGGCCAACCCTTCCGAGGATTGGATTACCGGCTCGATAGAGGACGCCGCATTTTCGATGCCGGGGACAACAAGCAACATTACTCCCATACCGAATCCAACGATGACTGCGGTGATAGTGACAAAATCTACGGTGACTGCACCGGATTCAGAGCGGCAAAACTGCCCAAGCATTCTTAAAAACATATCAATAACCATTTACTGCGCCCAAAGCGGGCAATGAATAAAAACTGTAGCCTATACGATACCAGATAACATACAGGCTGAATATGTCTGCATTATGACCATGGCAAGACTAAATTACGGGATCATTCTCCTGTTATCAGGCTAGCGCCCAAACCGGGGGCAACGTCAAGCGCTGGCTGTATACCTGATGCGACGGGCAGAAGATTCGGTAAAATCAACATCGGGACGGCAATCGCAATGCCAACGATGGCAGCAGTCAAAATGACCCAATCTACAGTCACCGCGCCGGATTCAGAATCAATAAAATTGATGATAATGGTCCACATAATAGCATACTTCCCAAATAAATAAGGGATCCAACTGCCCTACCAAATACTGGACTACCCGATATTAACCGGTAAAACTGTTCAAATTGAGGCAATGTTGTCACACCTTGGTTCTTGCCATTGAACATACAGGATATTTAATTACTTACGGGTTAACGAAAAACATCAGGAGAGATAAAATGTCAGAAACATTCAGCATAGACGTAACCATGCAAGGTAGCTTTGACGATGTGATCGAAAAAGTCACCGAAGCCCTTAAGGTCGAAGGATTCGGCGTTTTGACCCGCATCGACGTAGACGCGGTTTTGAAAACCAAAATCGACGTGGATTTCCGCCCCTACACAATTCTGGGCGCCTGTAATCCGGTGCTGGCCCATAAAGCGCTGACCGCCCGCGCGGATGTTGGCCTGATGCTGCCCTGCAATGTTACGGTCGAGAAATCCGGCGAAGGCGAATGCCTTGTCCGCTTTATTGATCCTGCAAAAATGATGAGCTTTGGCGATCTGGGCAAAAACGCCGATCTGGTGGCCATCGGCACGGATGCGGCGGCGCGTATTGGTCGTGCAGCAGCCAGCTTGCGCTAAAGCACACCAAGGGCGGAAAGCTCGGCGCGCAATGCACCCGGGATTTCTTCCTGATCTTCATGATACAAGCCGATGTCCTTAGGGGCGTCGGCTTTGACCAGATACCGCCAGCCCTGAAACGCGCGGCGGCGGTGGGCCTCGGTTAGCATCAGTTCGGGTGCGAAAATCAGGGCGCAACGGCGGATGCCATCCTCGCCAATCACCTCGTCCAGCCGCAATATCCGCTGGCGGGCCAATATCAACCCCTTGAAAACCCAGTAGAGCGAGCCGCCATCCAGCAGTTCCTCCTCGCGCCGTGGCCGCATTCGGGTGATGTGATGCGGGGTATAGTCAACGCCACTTGCCTGCGCCTCGGCGGCACGAATTTCACGCCAGCGGGCGAGGTCACTGACCTTTTCCACCCCCACGCAAAGTTTTACCAAGTTTAGCTCGCCGCTCATGCATTCCTCCTGCGCTTCCTTTCATATCAGAGCGTCGCCCACTGTCTATGGCTATTGCCAAGCTCGCAACCGCGCCGTAGTTTAGCATCCCTACCCACCCTTTGGAGAATACGTGTATGTCTGCATTCGCCGCCCCGATTTCACAGTCCATCTGGGACATGAAATACCGTTTCAAAACGCCCGAAGGCGAGGCGATCGACGGAACGGTCGAGGATAGCTGGCGCCGTGTGGCGCGCGCGCTGGCGGCATGCGAAAAAGACCCTGAAAAGTGGGAAGCCGTGTTTTATAACGCGCTGGAGGGGTTCAAATTCCTGCCCGCAGGCCGCATTCTTGCAGGCGCAGGCACAAAGCGCTCCGTAACCCTGTTCAACTGCTTTGTTATGGGCACGATTCCGGACACTATGGGCGGGATTTTCGACGGGCTGAAAGACGCGGCGCTGACGATGCAGCAAGGGGGCGGGATCGGGTATGATTTCTCCACTTTGCGGCCCAAAGGCGCGAGCGTTGTGGGGGTTGGCGCGGACGCATCCGGCCCGCTGTCGTTCATGGATGTCTGGGATTCCATGTGCCGCACGATCATGTCGGCAGGCTCGCGGCGCGGCGCGATGATGGCGACGATGCGGGTCGATCACCCCGATATCGAGGATTTCATCACAGCCAAACAAGACGCGGCACGCCTGCGAATGTTCAACCTGTCCGTCCTGATTACCGATCCGTTTATGGCGGCCGTAAAGGCTGGCGACCCATGGGATCTGGTGTTTGGCGGCAAGATTTACCAAACGGTGCAGGCGCGGGACTTGTGGAACAAAATCATGCGCTCTACTTACGATTTTGCCGAGCCGGGGGTGATTTTCATCGACCGGATCAACCAGAAAAACAACCTGAATTACTGCGAAAGCATCGCGGCCACAAACCCGTGTGGCGAGCAACCGCTGCCGCCTTATGGCGCGTGCCTGTTAGGCTCGATCAATCTGGCGCAACTGGTTACCAATCCGTTCGAGGAGGCCGCAACACTGGACGGCGACCAACTAAGCGAATTGGTCACCGTCGCCATTCGAATGATGGACAACGTGGTGGACACCAGTCGTTTTCCGCTGCCCGAACAACAGGCCGAAGCGATTTCCAAACGCCGGATCGGCCTAGGCGTGACGGGGCTGGCGGACGCACTGCTGATGGTAGGGTTGCGCTATGGCTCTGACCAAGCCGCGCGGCAGACGGAGGAATGGCTGAAAGCTATCGCACGCGCGGCGTATCTGGCCTCGGCGCATTTGGCTGGCGAAAAAGGCGCGTTTCCGCTGTACGACGAGGTGCCATATTTGGCGGGCGACACGATGATGGCGATGGACGACGAGGTGCGCTCGGCCGTT
Source organism: uncultured Paracoccaceae bacterium (assembly GCA_937132145.1). GTDB lineage: Bacteria > Pseudomonadota > Alphaproteobacteria > Rhodobacterales > Rhodobacteraceae > NORP23. The sequence goes on from CAKZNY010000366.1 coordinate 7,098, forward strand.
AAAACACACGGTATCCGTAACGCTTTGTTAACATCCATCGCCCCGACCGGCACAATCAGCCTTTATGCAGGCAACGTATCCAGCGGGATCGAGCCGGTGTTCGCATACGCCTACACCCGCAAGGTTTTGCAAAAAGACGGCTCGCGCACCGAGGAGGAGGTCGAGGATTACGCCGTCAGGCTATGGCGTGAAAAGTTCGGCGATACGGAATTTCCTGACTATTTCGTTAACGCCCAGACGCTGGCCCCGATTGACCACGTCCGCATGCAAGCGGCGGCACAGAAGTGGGTGGATTCGAGCATCTCGAAAACCATCAACTGCCCCGAGAATATCGATTTCGAAGACTTTAAGCAGATTTATCTGGAGGCATGGAACACCGGCTGCAAAGGTTGCACAACGTATCGCCCGAACGAGGTAACCGGTTCCGTACTGACGGTTAGCGAGAAGGTCAAAGTGCAGCCCGAAGGCGAAGCACCTGATCACGCTGGCGAAGTGATTTACCTGTCCGAACCGCTGGCCCGGCCAGACAATTTGCAAGGCCAGACCTACAAAATCAAGTGGCCCGAGAGCGAGCATGCGATTTATATCACCCTCAACGACCTGGTCATCGGTGGGCGACGGCGGCCTTTCGAAGTGTTTATTAACTCCAAAAACATGGAGCATTTCGCGTGGACTGTGGCGTTAACGCGAATGATCTCGGCTGTTTTCCGGCGCGGCGGGGATGTCTCGTTCGTGGTCGAAGAGCTGAAAGCCGTGTTCGACCCACGCGGCGGGGCTTGGGTCAACGGGAAGTACATTCCGTCAATATTGGCAGCGATTGGCGGCGTGATTGAACGACATATGATTGAAACGGGATTCATTGCGGGCGAGGGTATGGGGTTGAAATCCGACCCTAAAGCCGAGGCCATAGCGGTCGGCGAGCGCCCCCGCGGGCCAGCCTGCCCAAGTTGTGGGCAATACGCGATGCGAATGCTGGAAGGGTGCATGACCTGCGGGGATTGTGGGCATTCAAAATGCGGGTGAATGTAGGGTGTGCGGTTTCCACGCACCGAACCATCATCAACCGCAGGAATGGTGCGTGGAAACCACACACCCTACATTCACCATTTCTCAATCATTACCCGCGTACAAGCGATCTCGATGGGCAGGGTTCTGACCAGCGGTTTCCTGTGCCTTATCGACCCAGATAATCCCCTAGCGCCCGCACTTTGTTGAAAAACTCGCTGGTGGACGCGCGCGGGATAAAGATGTTTTTGTCGCCGATGCGGATATAAACCTGCGGCCCGTCGCCGAGCACACCGGAGCGGCCCAGTTCAAAGTCCTCGGTTTTTGCATTCATATCCGCTGAAACCCTGCATGAATCATTGGAAAAATAGGATGTGCCTTCCATCTATCCTCTCCCGAAATGGTTAAAGACGCAGTTTAGCACAAATTAGACACATCGTGAAATTCGGGCGCTATGCCTTGCCGTATCCCCCCGCTGTCGGGGGCTGAACGATGACCGCATCGCCCGCCTCCAGCACCGTTTGATCGCAACCCTTGAGGGTCTCGATTGTACCATCCACACGGCGCACTTGGGTTAGCCCCAGCTGCCCATCCTCGCCACCATTCAAACCCTTGGGCGGCAGTGTGCGATGCGAGGACAGGATCGCGCACTCCATCCGTTCAAGGAAGCGCAAGGTACGTCGCGTGCCGGAACCTGCATGCCATTTGCCCTTGCCGCCCGAACCATGCCGAATGTGGAAATCCTCCAGCAGAACCGGATATCGGAACTCTAGAATCTCGGGGTCCGTCAAGCGCGAGTTGGTCATATGGACCTGCACCGCATCCGTACCATTAAAGCCCGGACCAGCAGGAGAGCCGGAACAAATGGTTTCGTAATACTGGTAGGTATCATTGCCAAACGTCAGGTTGTTCATCGTCCCTTGCGAGTTCGCCATCGCGCCCAATGCCGCTAGAAGCGTGTTGGTAACATGCTGGGAAGTCTCGACATTTCCGGCCACCACGGCAGCAGGATATTTCGGGCGCAGCATGCAATCGTCCGGAATGATGATGTTGATCGGTTTCAGGCAGCCGGCATTCATCGGGATATTTCCGTCAACCATCAGGCGAAACGCATACAGCACGGCGGCACGGGCCACAGGTTCCGGCGCGTTGAAATTGCTGGTCTGTTGCGGCGAGGTTCCGGTGAAATCCACAGTCGCTTCGCGTTTAATTTTATCGACCGAAATCTTCAGTTTTATCACAGCACCTTGGTCCGTATGCGTCTCCCATTCGCTGTCCTTCAGCACGTCGATCACACGGCGGACATTCTCCTCGGCGTTATCCTGCACGTGGCCCATATAGGCGTTCACCACGTCCAGACCGAACTGGTTAACCATCTTGCGCAGCTCCTGAATACCCTTTTCATTGGCCGCAATCTGGGCCTTCAAATCGGCGATATTCTGATACGGGTTGCGACAGGGATAAGGGTGATCGGTCAGCAATTCCTGCAAGGCTTCCTCGCGGAATTCCCCCCGATCAACCAGCAGGAAATTATCGAACAAAACGCCTTCCTCGTTAACGTTTGTCGCCAGCGGCGTCATTGATCCAGGGGCTGTGCCCCCCACATCCGCATGATGCCCACGCGAGGCCACGTAGAACAAAATACCCTCACCCGCGTCATCAAAAACCGGAGTCACAACCGTAATATCGGGCAAATGCGTGCCGCCATTATAGGGCGCGTTCAAGGCAAACACGTCGCCGGGGCGCATTTTGCCGACGTTCTGCGCGATAATCACCTCGACCGAGCGATCCATCGAGCCCAGATGCACCGGCATATGCGGCGCGTTGGCCACCAGCGACGAATCCGCCGCGAAAACGGCACAGGAAAAGTCCACGCGCTCTTTGATGTTCACCGAATAGGCGGTGTTTTGCAGGGTCACGCCCATCTGCTCGGCAATCGCCATGAACAGGTTGTTGAACACCTCCAGCATCACCGGATCAGCCTCGGTTCCCACCGCAGTGTTGCGGGTAATTTCGACCACGCGGCGCAGGATGATGTGGTTGTATTTGTTAACCTCGGCCTGCCAGCCGGGTTCGACAACAACGGTCTGGTGCGGCTCGATAATCAAGGCAGGGCCGTTGATGATCATGCCTGCGCTGAATGCGGCGCGGTCGCGGTACACGCCCGCCTCGTGCCAAGTTCCACCGGCGTAAAACGACGTTACCTCCGGCGCCTCGGCCGTATGCTTATGCACCGCTTGTGCTGGTTCCACGATCGTTGCGCCACCCCCTACGGCCTCCACTTCGGCGGCCTCGATCACTACGGTTTTGCCCTCGAATACGAACCCGAACTGTTTGCGATGCGCGTCTTCAAAAGCGGCCAACATCGTGGCTGCATCGGCAAAATCCACCGAGATTGGCAAATCCGTCCCCTCGTAGCGCAAATGCAAGCGCGGGTAGACTTGGATTTCATCAGCCGTAACCCCTTGGTCGCGGAGCTCAGTAAACGTCGTGGCGCGAAGCGCCTCAATTGAATCCCCTACATCGGACAGGTTTTCCGGGGTCAAAGGCCGCACGACAGACTGTGTACGATTGGCTCGAATATCCGCCAGCCCCATTCCGTAGGCCGACAAAATGCCCGAATGCGGATGCACCATAACCGTCGTCATTCCAAGCGAATCAGCCACCGCACAGGCATGCTGCCCGCCTGCGCCGCCAAAACAGGTCAGCGCATAGCTCGACACATCGTATCCGCGCTGCACAGAAATTTTCTTGATCGCATTCGCCATGTTTTCAATGGCAATGGCAAGGAACCCTTCCGCCACCTGCTCCGCCGAACGCCCATCGCCGATTTCTTCGGCCAATTCGATAAACGCGGCCTTAACGGCCTCCACATCCAGCGGCTGATCCTGATCGGGGCCAAAAATCTTCGGGAAATTCTCGGCGCGAAGTTTTCCCACCATCACGTTCGCATCCGTAACCGACAGCGGCCCGCCTCGGCGGTAACATTTCGGCCCGGGGTTCGCACCAGCCGAATCCGGCCCGACGCTGAACCGCGCCCCGTCGTAATGCAGGATCGACCCGCCACCCGCCGCCACCGTATGAATTCGCATCATCGGCGCACGCATACGCACACCTGCAACCTCGGTCTCGAACGCACGCTCGAACGTGCCGTCATAATGGCAAACATCCGTAGATGTGCCGCCCATATCAAACCCGATAATCTGCTCGAACCCGGCAATGGCTGATGTTTGCACAGCCCCGACAACCCCCCCCGCCGGACCGGACAGAATCGCATCCTTGCCCTTAAACAGCTCCGCCGAGGTCAAACCGCCAGACGACATCATGAACATCAGGCGCACGCCGTCCCCCAATTCGCTGGCGACTTGCTGCACATAGCGCGACAGAATTGGCGAGAGGTACGCATCGACCACCGTCGTATCCCCGCGCCCGACCAGTTTCATCAAGGGCGAGACCTCGTGACTAACCGAGACCTGCGTAAACCCGATTTCCCGCGCCACCTTGGCAACAATCTGCTCGTGCAGCGGGAAGGCATAGGAGTGCATGAACACAATCGCCACGGCCCGAATACCGGTATCAAACGCGGCTTGCAGATCGACGCGAACAACCGCCTCGCTTGGGGCTTGCTCGATTGTGCCATCCACGCGCACACGTTCGTTAACCTCGATAACGTCGCAATACAGCAGTTCCGGCTTGATGATTTCGCGGGCAAAAATATCGGGGCGGTCTTGATAGCCAATCGCCAAAGCATCGCGGAAACCCTTGGTGATCACCAACAACGTGCGGTCGCCCTTGCGTTCCAGCAACGCGTTCGTCGCCACGGTCGTGCCCATCTTGACGGTATCGACAGCATCAGACGGAATCGGTTCGCCCACCTTCAAGCCCATCAGGTCACGAATGCCCTGAATGGCTGCATCCGGATACGCCTCGGGATTTTCGGACAACAGCTTGTGCGCAACGATTTCGCCTTCGGGGTTGCGAGCGACGATATCGGTGAACGTACCACCGCGATCAATCCAGAAGTCCCACTGTTTTTTGCCCATAATGCTCTCCGAATCCATGAGGTGCCGTTAGAGAACGGCTTTGCGTTTACGTCACCATTTTATCGACAAATTGTCAACGTCATACGTCGGGCTTTGTAACATCCTCGCCATAAAGCCAGTCAAACCGCCCCAGCAACGCCGAGGGTGCCAGCCGCGAGATGGCCTTCAACCCCGTATGCGCAACCAACCGCGCAGGCCCGCTCGACAAATGATACGCCGTCGCATTCGAGGCCGCCGCCTTCTGCACCCGCGTCGCCCGTGGCTTGCGGATGCGTTCATACGCCAGCAATCCATCAGCCACACCAGCGCGATCCAGCTCGCGGGCCAGAACCCATGCATCCTCCAGCGCCATAACCGCCCCTTGCGCCAAATACGGCAGCATCGGGTGGCAGGCATCCCCTATCAGCGCGATGTTATCTTTGGTCCAATGTGGCAGATATGGATGGTTGAACAGCCCCCAAAGGAAAGTCTCCTCAACCGCATTCAGGATAGTTTGAACATCCCGTCCGCCAGACGCGAACGCACGGCGCAAATTCTCGGGGGTATCGGGAATGTTCCATCCCTCATCCGCCCAGGCATCGCGCTCCTCTACCGCCACGAAATTCACGACAGAACCGCCGCGCATCGGGTACGTCACCAAATGCCGCCCCGGCCCCATGTAAACAGTCGCCACGTTTTTCACCGCCCCTACCGGCAGATTTTCCATCGGAATAGTCCCGCGCCACGCGACTTGCCCCGTGAAACTGGCCGGTTGGCCGTTAAACACTTCGGCGCGAACAGCAGAGCGCACCCCGTCCGCCGCAATAATCACCGAGGCTGAAATATCCTTAACCGTATCAACCTTGTGCCCCAGCCGAATATCAACACCAGCGACCCGCGCCCCGTCGGCCAGAACGGCCAGCAAATCCGCACGGTGAAACTGCCAGTAAGGCCGCCCCCAGCGCCGAACCGCCGCCTGCCCCATAGGCAAGCGCGCCACCTCGCGCCCCGTAGCCATGTCCCGCAACTCCACCGCTTCGGGCACATTCGCAACAGCGGCCGCCGCGTCACGCAGGCCCAACGCCTCCAGAACCGCAACGCCGTTAGGGCCAATCTGCAAACCCGCACCAACCTCGCCCAGCGCGGTGGCTTGTTCCAACACTGTCACAACCGCCCCGCGCTGCGCCAATGCTGTGGCGGCGGACAAGCCAGCGATACCGCCCCCCAAAACCGTTATATCTACGCCCTTGATGCTCATGATTGCCGAACAACACCCTTTTCTTCCAGTTGGGAAATTTCCTCGGGGGTAAGCCCCGCGTCCGCAAGAACCGAACGCGTATCCGCCCCGTCAGATGGAAGATGCGTATCAAATTCCCCCGAACCACCCGAAAAAACTGGCGCCTTCGCCGGATGCATAAGCCCGCCTACTTCCTGCAACGCCCCACGCGCCAACATATGCGGATGCGCGGCGGCCTCTTTATAACTCAACACAGGTGTCACACAGGCATCCGTTCCGTCAAAAACTCCCACCCACGCCGCTTGCTTCTTCTTTGCAAAAATACTCATTAATAAATCCGCCTGCCGCGCATGCTGCGTTTCATCGTGCTGTGCGCCATACTCGTCAGCGCGCAAACCCAGAACCCCCAACATCGCTGCCAAAAACTGCGGCTCTATACAGCCGACAGCCATGTATTTCCCGTCCGATGTTTCATAGCAACGATAATAGGGTGCAGCGCCGTCCAACCAATTCGCCCCGCGCACGTCCGTCCAGCGATCTGCCGCATCCAGCCCGTGGAAGAACCCCATCATGGAATTCACCCCGTCCGTAATCGCCGCATCAACCACACAACCCTTGCCCGTGGTTCTCGCCTCCAGCAAGGCCGCCAAAATCCCCATCGCCAGAAACAACGACCCACCGCCAAAATCCCCGACCAGATTAAGAGGTGGAAAAGGCGGTCGATCCGCAGGTCCCATCGCCTGCAACGCCCCGGTCAGCGAAAGATAGTTAATGTCGTGCCCCGCCATCATCGCATAGGGTCCAGTTTGCCCCCATCCCGTCATACGCCCGTAGATCAGCGCCGGATTACGGGCGTGGCAAATGTCTGGACCAAGGCCAAGGCGTTCCATCACGCCGGGGCGGTTCCCCTCGATCAAAGCATCACAGCCCGCTATCAAGTCTAGCGCAAGCTGAGCACCCTCATTGGTTTTCAGATCAATCACGATGGATTTTTTGCCCCGACGGTCCGGCCCACCTTCCAGCGAAACAGCCCCGCGTTTGGGGCGATCCACCACCGTCACATCTGCGCCCATATCGGCCAGCAATTGTCCACAGTATGGCCCCGGCCCTATCCCGGCAAATTCCAGAATTTTCACACCGCTCAGAGGACCGTTAACCATATCGCAATCTCCATTCGCATTGGAGTTTGGGCAAAAAGAGAGGGGCCGTAAAGCCCCTCGTTCAAAGTCCGTAAAGTTACGCTGCGATCAGTCGTCGCGGTGAACCTTTTCTTTACGCTCGTGACGCTCTTGCGCCTCTAGGCTGTAGGTCGCGATGGGGCGTGCATCAAGACGCTTCAGCGAAATCGGCTCGCCAGTGTCGTCGCAATACCCGTAAGAGCCATCCTCGAGCCGGCGCAGTGCCGCGTCGATCTTGGACACAACCTTGCGTTCACGATCCCGTGTCCGCAATTCCAGCGCCCGGTCGGTTTCCTCGGACGCGCGATCAGCAACATCAGGAATGTTGCGTGTACCTTCTTGCATATGCTCGATAGTGCCGCGGGTTTCCTCCAAAATGTTGGCCTTCCACACCGCTAACTTCAGACGAAAATATTCCGTCTGACGCTCGTTCATAAATGGCTCGTCTTCGGCTGGATGATAATCTGCATCCAAAATAGTTTCCGCCTTCATCAAGTTTCCCCCAACTAGACTTTGTACGTAACACCGAATCCCGACCCCTCGATGCAACGCCATAATTCGCGTTTATGGGCACGCCATACCGAATATTGCAGGGAATGTCACGCACAACATATGTCGCTTTTCACGAAAGTTACCGGATGCTAGTGTTCGGCCGGAAATGAATCGAATTATGGTGAGAAAATGCGCTTTACTGGCACAGACGATTATGTAGCGACAGAAGACCTGAAAGTAGCTGTAAATGCGGCGATCACGCTGGAGCGGCCATTATTGGTGAAAGGCGAGCCTGGAACCGGCAAAACCGAGCTGGCCCACCAGATTTCCGACGCCCTCGGCCTGGAAATGATGGAGTGGAACATTAAATCCACCACCAAGGCCCAACAGGGTTTGTACGAATACGACGCGGTTTCCCGCCTACGTGATTCGCAACTTGGCGACGAGCGGGTGAACGATGTGCGCAATTACATCAAAAAGGGCAAACTCTGGCAGGCGTTCACGGCGGATGAACGCGTCGTGCTGCTGATCGACGAAATCGACAAAGCGGATATCGAGTTCCCTAACGACCTGCTGCAAGAACTCGACAAGATGGAATTCTACGTCTACGAAACGGGCGAAACCGTGGTGGCCAAGCACCGCCCGATTATCATCATCACCTCAAACAACGAGAAAGAACTGCCGGACGCCTTCCTGCGCCGCTGCTTCTTCCACTACATCCGGTTCCCCGACACCGAGACGATGCGTAAAATCGTTGATGTGCATTTCCCGAACATTAAACAGGATTTGCTTGAGGAAGCGTTAACGCAGTTCTACAAAATTCGCGAAACGCCGAATTTGAAGAAAAAACCCTCGACCAGCGAAGTGTTGGATTGGCTGAAACTGTTGCTGTCCGAGGACCTGAGCGCCGAAGTGTTGCGCGAAGATGCAACCCGGAACCTACCGAAAATGCACGGCGCGTTGTTGAAGAACGAACAGGACGTGCACCTGTTTGAACGCCTCGCATTTGTGGCGAGGAAACATAGATGACTTTAACCGTTCGCCCGCTCACAACCGCCGACGAAGCACAATGGCGCGTTCTGTGGACCGGGTACCTTGATTATTATGAAACCACCGTACCCGAGGAAGTTTATCAATCGTCCTTTGCACGGATGCTTTCCGGCGAGGATACCGAGTTCCACGGCATAGTTGCCGAACTTGACGGCAAACTGGTTGGCCTTGTGCATTACCTTTTCCACCGCCACGGCTGGAAAATCGAGAACGTCTGTTATCTGCAAGACCTCTACACGGCCCCGTCTGTACGCGGCCAAAGCATCGGGCGCGCTTTGATCGAGGCGGTATACAAGGCTGCGGACAGCGCGGGCGCGCCGACTGTCTATTGGCTAACACAGGACTTCAACGATGCCGGTCGGCGCTTGTACGACCGTGTCGGACAATTAACCCCGTTCATCAAATACTCACGTTAGGAAAACACATGATACTAGCAGCAATAGGCGCCATCATCGGCGCCATCTTTGGCTGGAAACGCGCGGCAAAACGCGGCGGCGTTACGGCTGACAAGTTGCAATATGCAACGTCCCACGGCATCGCGTTCTTGCTGGTTGGATATTTCATCGCCTTGTTCATGGCGAGGATGGGCATATAGGTGTTTTTGCAGTTTTTCACCAACCTGCGGGACGCCAAAGTGCCCGTATCCCTGCGCGAGTATCTTAGCTTTCTGGAAGCGATGGATGCCTCGCTGGTGCTTTATGATGTGGACGGGTTCTACTACCTCGCCCGCACGATCATGGTGAAGGACGAACGGAATCTGGACAAGTTCGACCAAGCGTTCTCCGCGACGTTCAGCGGCTTGGATACCATGACCGTTGACGACATTATGAACGCGGTCGACGTGCCGGAAGACTGGATTCGCAAGCTGGCGGAGAAAACGCTGACGAAGGAAGAGATGGCCGAGATAGACGCGCTCGGTGGGTTTGACAAACTGATGGAGACGTTGAAGCAACGTCTGGCAGAACAGGAAAAGCGGCATCAAGGGGGTTCCAAATGGATCGGCACCGCTGGCACCTCGCCCTTTGGAGCCTACGGCTATAACCCTGAAGGTATCCGCATTGGTCAGCATGAAAGCCGGCATCAGCGCGCGGTGAAGGTTTGGGATAAACGCGAGTTCCGCAATCTGGATGACAGCGTGGAGCTGGGCACCCGCAACATCAAAGTCGCCCTGAAACGCCTGCGCCGCTGGGCCCGCGAAGGGGCGGATGACGAGCTTGATCTCGATGCAACTATCCGCGCCACCGCCGAAACCGGCTATATCGACATCAAAACCCGCCCCGAGCGGCGTAACAACGTTAAGGTGCTGTTGTTCCTTGATGTCGGCGGCTCGATGGACGCGCATATCCGTATGGTCGAAGAACTGTTTTCAGCCGCCAAGACCGAGTTCAAGCATCTGGAGTATTACTACTTCCACAACTGCCTGTACGAGGGGGTCTGGAAGGACAACACCCGCCGTTGGAGCGACCAGATCCCGACGTGGGATGTGCTGCACACCTATGGTTCGGACTACAAATGTATCTTCGTGGGCGACGCCGCGATGAGCCCGTACGAGGTCGCCTATCGGGGTGGCGCCAACGAGCATTACAACGAGGAGGCGGGTGAGACATGGCTGAACCGCGCCCGCGAGCAATGGCCTGATCACATCTGGATTAACCCGACTCCGCAGGATCATTGGCAATACACCCACTCCATCGGTATGATCCGCGAGATATTTCAAAACCGCATGTTCCCGATGACCCTGAAAGGGATCGAGGGGGCAATGAAGGAGCTGGGGCGATGAAAAAGCTGTGGAGCGATCATAAACTTCTGGTGGTGGGGTTTGTGGCCGCGTTGTTGATGACCTTTATGTTATTCGTCCAACTGATCGCCGATGTCGTTTACTGGCCACGGCATCAGGACGCAACGATTTCAGGCTGGATGACCGTTGGCTATGTCGCGCTGTCTTATGACGTGGACAAAGATGCGCTGATCGAAGCCTTGGGGATCGAGACAGATTTGCGGCGGCATTTGACACTGAAAGCCATTGCAGATGCGCAAGATATGACGTTGGCCGAACTTCGGAACGTCCTGTTAAAAACCGTCATAGATCAGCGTACAGCCCCTTGACCGAAAGCATCCTCGCCCTTGTTCCCACCTACGGGTTGCCGTTTTTGTTCGGTATTGCGGTTTTAGCCGCAGCCGGTGTGCCTGTGTCCAGCAGCTTGGCGTTGCTGGTGACCGGCGCATTCATCGCGAGTGGCGAGCTGTCGTTAATAGAATCATATCTAACCGCGTTGGCCGGAGCCATCATCGGAGACCAGATCGGTTACCAAATCGGGCTTCGCGCAGGCAAAGCGGTAGAGAAGCGGCTTAGTCGCAAACCGTCGCGCGCCAGACAAATCGAACGGACCAAGCGTTTAATCGACCGATTCGGCGGCGTTGGAGTTTTCCTGACCCGCTGGTTGCTGTCCCCTATCGGCCCGATCACCAACATCATTTGCGGCGCGAGCGACATGCGCTGGCTACGTTTTACCATATGGGATTTTATAGGCGAGGTTCTGTGGGTCGCGATTTATCTCGGCATCGGCTATGCTTTCCGTGAAAACATCGAAGAAATATCGACCCTGTTAACCGAGGCTATCTGGCTGATTATCGCAGCACTGATCGCACTGGGAATGGGGGCTCGTGTTCTGGTCGTCTTGCGGCAACATCGAATTGACAGCGAAAAAGCATGAGAACACCCCGGTTTTCAACATCGACCCCGCGGATTTCCGGGCTGACCCTTATCCGGCATTAGCACAGATGCGCGCCGTTGGCCCGTTGGTTTATGTCCCGCAGTTTGACCGAACAATGATCGTGAACCGTGACGAAATCGTTAACGCTGAGCCGAAGAACGCGGCTTTTAGCTCAGAACAACCCAAGGAGTTGATGAACAGGTTGCTGGGTCAAAATATCATGCGCCCGATGGGGAGGCGCATCAACTTAAACGTAAAGCACTGTTCCCCTGCGTCTCGCCCAAGACGGGGCGGAACCATTGGAGCGTGAGTTTCAAAACCGAAGCCGAGGCGATTTTGGCGAAGCTGCTTCCGAAGTGCGCGGGCGATCTGCTCAACGAATACGGTTTGCCTGTCCGCGCAATGCCTGATCAAGATCACTCGGTTGGAAACCGCGACGTGGCAATAAATTGATGTCTGCTCACAAGCCATGATCGGCGGAATTGCGAACTATACGGGTGATGCGGAAGTGGAGGCACGTTGCGACGCGGACACCGCTGCTTTTGACGCGGCAATTGATGCGATGCGGCCAAAGGCGGGGCAGAAATCTTTCAATATGATGAACGTCATGCTGGCGGCGAGGCTGCCTGAAGAAAGCCTCCGCGCCAATATAAAGTTGACGATAACCGGCGGACAAAACAGGCCGCACGACGTTATATCCACCGCGATCTGGGCGTTGCTGGGCCACCCCGAACAGTTGACGATGGTGCGG
>CAKZNY010000367.1 GCA_937132145.1 uncultured Paracoccaceae bacterium
TAAACACAGTTTTAAGAATTTCTCCAAATCAAGAAGTTAAACATAAAATACTTGCCGAAATTACTTGCGCCGCTTTAGTTTCTCTAGAAAAAAAATTTGAAGATAAAAAAGAATTAGAAAAAATTATTTTAATAAAAATTCCCACAGAAATATATCCAACTTTATATGCAACATTTATCTACTTATTCAACAAAGCTGGAGTAAAAAATATCCAAATTGACAAAGAAGTTGATTTTGAAAAAGTTAAACTTCCAGCAACTGTAAATAGATATTTGAATAAGTTTGTTCAATCTATGAAGGATACTAATTTGACTAGAATAAAAAGGTCAGCTATATTATATAAAGTAATCCAAGCCGCGGGCATGAGTACACAACAACTTATCGCAGATATTCAAAAAATTAAAAAAGAATTAAAATAATGCCAGCAAAATCCAAAGCACAACAAAGATTTATGGGAATGGTTCACGCAGCTCAAAAGGGTGATAAAGCTGCAAGCGCTAAAGTAGCTAAAGTATCAAAAAGAATGAAAAAGAAAGATGCTGAGGATTATGCTTCTACAAAACATAAGGGTTTACCAACAAAAGTGAAAAAAGAAGATTTAATGAGACTAATATCTAAATATGGTGCTAAAAGGGTTAAAGAAATCGTAAAAATTAGCCCCGAATTGGGGGTTAAAACGCTGACCCTTTACGCTTTCTCCACCGAGAACTGGAAACGCTCAGCTTACGAAGTCAACGGGTTAATGAAACTTTTTCGCGGATATTTGCAAATGTCCGTCGTCAGGGTTTTTGGTTCCAGGGGCAGCATAATTTAAGCGAGTATCCGGCTCATCTGGTTGGTTAGATTATGCGGCGAACTTGCGGTGTTGCAAGCGCCGAGTCTCGAGTGTTTTGTGTTTGATCCTTTCTCTTTTGTTTAGAATGGCTTGTGCACGCCCGAAGTAAGCGTCGGCTGGCGTGACATTATTCAGGCTCTCGTGATAGCGCTGATGATTGTAGTGATCGACGAAGGTCTCGATGTGGGCTTCGAGATCACCAGGCAGGAAGTAGTTTTCCAGCAGAATGCGGTTCTTCAGGGTTTGATGCCAACGCTCAATCTTGCCCTGTGTTTGTGGATGATATGGTGCGCCACGAGAGTGCTTCATACCTTTGTCATCGAGCCATTCCGCAAGTTCACCCGAGACATAACTGGATCCGTTGTCCACTGCCCGGCAGTGGTTTGCTTGCAAACCATGAGAGGGGCTGAGCAATCTTGGCTTATGAACGACATGCACCTGATCGCAACCGGACGCCTGCAGGGCAAGATCCAGCGTATCCGTCACGTCTTCAGTTCGCATGTTTGTGCACAATTTCCATGCAATGATATAGCGGCTGTAATCATCCAGGATTGTGCTGAGATAGAACCAACCCCAACCCGCTGCCCGATAGGGCATTGCAACGCAATGTCCCGAAAGGGGATGACCTTCAGATAGGTGAAGTCCGTCTGCCAAAGCTGATTGATGGCCGTGGTCTTATCCTTGAACTCACTGGCGGCCTTAATCACGATGAAGGCTGGACTGGTGATTAGATCGTGCGCCTTCAGAACGCGGTAAACCGAAGCCTCTGATACAAAATAACTTTCTGTGTCAGTGAAGGTCACCGCCAGTTCCCGTGGCGACAGTTCCGTCTCTTTCAAGGCCAGTTTAACGACCTTGCTCCGAACTTCGTCAGGGATGCGGTTCCAGACATGGTTTGGCTTCGGAGACTGATCTGTCAAACCAGCCTCGCCACGCTGCAGATATCGATCATACCAACGGTAGAATGTAGTGCGTGGGATGCCCAGCTTGACCAATGTTTGCCGTGCTGACAAATGTGAGCCTTCAACAAGCCTGATGATTTCTAGCTTCTCAGATGCAGGATATCTCATTCTTGGTCGCCCCCATCCCCGATCATGCTTTTTTTGAGCAGCCGGAGTTCAAGCGTTTGTTCCGCCACTACTTCCTTCAGATCGCGGGATTCACGGCGCAAATCTTTGACTTCATCGGTCGTCGCGGCACGAGCCGTATCTCCTGCCAGTCGGCGCTTGCCCTGTGTCGGTTCTCTCGAACCAATGGCGTTCGCCTCCACAGTCCATGAAGTCCTTTGACCATTTATAATAAACGCCCTGCGATAGGCCTTCACCCCTCTCGGTGATGCAAGCATCGCCTGCCGGGCAGCGGGCGGCACAGCTCTGCGATGCTGTCTTCGCCGCGTAAACCGTCCAATACGATACGGATCTTCTCTTCAGAGGAATACTGCTTGCGTGTTGCGCGTTTGATGTCTTTGACGATCTTCTCGCCAGGACTCTTTCGGGTTCTAGTTGTCTGTCTCATGTCCCACTCCTTGGTGGTTACGATGAGCCAGAAACACTCTCTTAGTAAATGGCGCTATTTGGACCCATAGGCGCTGACGTCAGACACTGGGTGCGCTGGCACCTGAACGCGTCCTCCATGCTTCATACACTTAGTT
>CAKZNY010000368.1 GCA_937132145.1 uncultured Paracoccaceae bacterium
CTGACAGAATATCCGCGCCGCGCTCTAGCATCAGGGTTTTTGCGCCCGCCAACGCGAAACGACGGGTGATGGCGCAGCCAACGACGCCGCCACCGATCACGATCACATCCCACGCGCCATCAACCTTGGCGGTTTTTGCGTCATTGTTCGTGGACAGTCCGTTCATGTGCCTCGCCCAAGTAATGCGGACAAGCCGCCTGTTTCTACGTGTTGCCGCAGAATATTGAAAATAATCTTCAGAAGGGCGATGCCCCCGATTCATGTGAAGATGCCCAAATTTAGCGGCAACTCCACATAATGGCAACATATTACGTGGATAAAAACCACATTATGTGATTAAATGGCTTTACTGGAGGCAATTTATTGGATTAATGTGGAGAAAAACAATTAAGTATGTGGCTTGCGTAAATGAGCTGCGGTTTTGATTAATCCGAGATCGGCGGCGCCCATGCTCCGGCTCGTACATCAGGAGGAAATAATGGGAAAATTTCGAAACAAAATAGCGCTTTACGCGATTGCAGGCATGATGTCGGCAAGCGTGACAGGTGCGATGGCGGCCAGCCATGTGGCCACCGCCATGAACACGATGGGAATCAATCTTGCATTCTCGAATCAGATAGATCTCAAAGATTTTGAAGCACAGACTGGCGCAGCTCTAACGATTACGAGCAACCCGCTGTTTGCGGATCGTGAAGCATCCGGTGATTTGCCACCCGTGGCCGATCGTATACCGGTAGATGCTCTTGTGGTTTTACCCATCGACGAGATCGGTACATATGGCGGCACACTTCGCGGTGCAGCCGGCGCGCTGGAATCCGGTACATCCGAGATTCTATCATGGCGTCAGGTGAACCTGGTTCGCCTTGATCCGACAAACAACTCGATCGTTCCCGATGTGGCCAAATCATGGTCATGGAACGACGATCAGACAGAGATAACTTTCACATTGCGCGAAGGCCACAAGTGGTCCGATGGTGAGGATTTCACATCTGATGATGTTGTCTTCTGGGTTAACGACATCATGCGTAACGAGGAGCTGACAGCGGCTGTTTGGGGCAACTGGGCGCACGGCGGCGAGACCGTTAAGATCAAGAAAATCGATGATCTGAACTTCACGTTCATCTTCGCTGCACCAAACCCTGTGTTCCTGCATTATCTGGCAACCAGTGGTTCCTACTTCACGCCTTGGGCTGCTTCGCACGTTCTGAAGCAATACCACGCCGACTATAACGACAATGCAAATGCTGCCGCCGTTGAAGCCGGTTATGAAGACTGGAAAGATCTTTTCAAACGCTACTATCACAAATGGAAAGATGCTGTAACAGCGACTGAACGTGGTCTTGAAGTTCCAACTCTTGAAAGCCACATCATGGCTTCCGCAACGGACGGACAGACACGTAACTTCATCGCCAACCCTTACTACTTCAAAGTGGATAGTGCGGGTCAGCAGTTGCCATATATCGACAAGCACAGCGAACGTTTCCTCGAGAACCAGATTTGGGCACTTGAGATAATCAGCGGTAACATTGATCAGAAATCGCAGAACGTTTCCTTGTCGGACTTCCCGCTGTTCAAAGAGAACGAAGAGCGTGGCGATTATACTGTGCGTCTTGACGACGGCCAAATCGGTCCGGTTCTGGTGTTCAACTACACCATCACCGACGCTAGCAAAGCGTTTGCCTATAGCAATGCGGACTTCCGTAAAGCGATGTCGGTTGCCATCAACCGTCCCGAGCTGATCGAGGCATTGTTCCTAGGTTTGGCAAATACCGATCAGGCTATGCCTGCCGGTGTCAAGTTTGCGACAGCAGAAGATCTCGCGTTCATGACGGATTTCGACATGGATATGGCAAACCAGTTGTTGGACGGGTTGGGTATGACCGAGCGTGATTCAAGTGGTTTCCGTATGTCTCCTTCCGGCGAAGAGTTCAAAATCTTCTGGGAGTATTCGTTGCAGTTCACACGTTCGCCCGAATTCCCGCTGCTGATTGCGGATTACTGGCGTGCGGTTGGCATCAACGTTCTGTTGAAAGAGATCAC
Source organism: uncultured Paracoccaceae bacterium (assembly GCA_937132145.1). Classification (GTDB taxonomy): domain Bacteria; phylum Pseudomonadota; class Alphaproteobacteria; order Rhodobacterales; family Rhodobacteraceae; genus NORP23. The sequence continues at coordinate 2,041 of CAKZNY010000368.1, forward strand.
AACAGAATTCCTGCGTGAGAAAGAAAACCTCAATACGCTGGAAATCTCCATGGAATGGGATCTGCCGTTTGCCTGGAACCTGTTGGCTGAACCAACTGTTTACTCCGCTCCTTGGGGTGTCGGTGGTCCGGTTACGGGGGCGCCTTGGGCAGCTTACATGAATTCGAACGGTGCTGAAGGTGTTGAACCACCTGCATGGGTCGTCGAGTTGCGTGAAACAGCGTTGGCATTCTCCAAATCGCAACCGGGTTCGGATGCGTATCTTGAACTGGGAGCCAATATGATCAGGCTGAACCTTGAAAACATGGTGATTATTGGAACAGCCGGTGCTGTGCCACAGATCAATGTGGTTTCGAACAAGCTTGCCAATGTTCCAGACTGGAACCTGAATGCTTACCGGGCTGGCTTTGCCAACTCGCAGCAGGCAGATCAATGGTCTTTCAAATAAGGGCGATGCTCTGATTTAAAGATGGATATCGCGGGATGGTCAAAGGGCCAAATGATCTCGCGGTATCCGAAATCCCCTCATTCTTTTTGACATTTCTATACACTTCGTGAAACCTGTCGGTGAGCCCCTGCCGTAACCTGAATTCTGGAGAATGCCGCGTGCTTTTAGTGCAACGAATCCTGACACGACTAGGCGTTTCCTTTTTGATGTTGGGGCAGTCTCGGTAATTGCTTTTATCATCGTCAGCCTCCCACCGGGCGATTTCGCCGATGCCTACGCCGCGGCGAAAATCAACAGCGGAGAGACAGTCACGCTGGCAGAACTCGACGCCATTCGCGATCGTTTCGGTCTGAATCGCCCGCTTTACGTCCAGTATTTTAGCTGGGTGGGCAAGATGTTCCACGGCGATTTCGGGTTTTCATGGGGCTACAGCCGCCCCGTGGTCGAGGTGATCGCCGAGCGCCTTCCCATGACCATCCTCATCGCAGCCAGCACTCTGGTTTTCACCTACGCCACGGCGATCCCTTTGGGTATCTACTCGGCAATCCGGCAATACTCGTTTGCGGATTATACGTTCACAATTCTGGGCTATATCGGCCTTGCCACCCCGAATTTCCTTTTGGCCCTGCTTTTGCTGTATTTCGCCAACAGTTTCTTCGGTGTCAGCGTCGGCGGTCTGTTCTCGCTGGAGTATCAGGATGCCGCGTGGTCCTGGGCCAAGTTCAAAGACCTGATGTCCCACCTGTGGGTTCCGGTGGTCGTTCTGGGCACAGCGGGCACGGCGTTCCAGCTTCGGATTATGCGCGCCACATTACTTGAAGAGCTGAATAAAATGTATGTGACGGCAGCACGCGCAACCGGCCTTAGCGAGTTCAGAATGATTATGAAATATCCTGTGCGGCTGGCATTAAACCCCATCGTATCCACATTGGGATGGGAGCTGACGACGGTTATATCCGGCGCACCTATCATCGGGCTGGTGTTGTCGCTGCCGGACACGGGGCCAATGTTTATCAATGCGCTGCGCAGTCAGGACATGTTCCTTGCTGGCGCGATGCTGCTGATCTACTGCGTTCTGGTGATGATCGGTTCGTTTATTTCCGACGTGCTGCTGATGCTCGTCGATCCGCGCGTAAAGATGGGGGCGAACTGAAATGATTGGCAAACTATTCGCGTTAAAACCCAAATCTGCAAAACCGGTTAAACGACTGGATCTGGCCACTTCGCGCCAACTTATGTGGTATAAATTCCGCCGCCACCATCTGGCGATGCTTGGTAGCGGGATTATAATGGTGTTCGCAGTGATCTCGATAATTCCCGAGTTCCTGTCCCCAACAGGTCCGCAAGTCCGAAATCCGGCGTACAGCTCTGGCCCCCCGACGGTGGTGCATATATTTGACCAGAATTTCGTCCCGCATATGCCTTTCATCTATGGCCGCACAATCGCGCGTCACCCTGTTACATTGCGAAAGATTTCGACCGTCGACACATCGGTCCGCATTCCGCTGAAGTTTTTCGTTCGGGGGTATGAATACAAATTCCTCGGGTTCATCCCCAGCAATCTGCACCTTTTCAATACCGAAGGGGTTAATATCCACCTGTTTGGCACGGACAAACTGGGGCGTGATATTTTCTCGCGAACGATCTATGCGACGCGGGTGTCGATCTCGATCGGGGTTATCGGTGTTCTGGCCGCGTTTTTCATCGGGCTGGCAATTGGCGGTCTGGCGGGGTTGAAAGGCGGCATTATCGACAGCGTTATCATGCGCCTGATAGAGTTGATCCGCTCGATACCGAGCCTGCCGTTGTGGCTGGCCCTTTCGGCCTCGCTGCCACGCGAATGGTCTGCCACGCAGGTTTATGTGGCGGTGACGCTGATCCTCGCCGCGCTGGGCTGGACCACGCTGGCGCGGCGCGTTCGCAGTAAACTGTTGACGCTGAGGAACGAGGATTTTGTGCAGGCCGCCCGCTTGGCAGGTTGCTCCAACACACGCCTTGTCTACAAACATATGTTGCCCGCCTTCATGAGCTATCTGATCGTCGATCTGACCGTCGCCTTCCCCTACATCCTGCTGGCCGAAACCACCCTCA
>CAKZNY010000369.1 GCA_937132145.1 uncultured Paracoccaceae bacterium
GCCCAGCCAAATTGGCGCGGCGCGGGCCATACGAGGCGCATTGCTGGATGCAGGTCTGAACGGCGACGAGGTTGGCTATATCAACGCGCACGGAACTGGTACGACGTCGAATGATAGAATCGAGTGCGCCGCCGTGCGCGATGTTTTCGGCGCGCATGCGGATAAACTGATGATATCCTCGACCAAATCCATGCACGGACATCTTATTGGCGGCACTGGCGCCGTTGAAATGCTGGCCTGTGTGATGGCGCTGCGTGACGGGGTGGTGGCCCCAACAATCGGATATGAAAAACCTGACCCTGCGTGTGATCTGGACGTGGTTCCTAATGTTGCCCGCGATGTGAAGGTTAACGTCGCCTTAAGCAACGCTTTCGCCTTCGGTGGCTTAAACGCAGTGCTGGCCCTGCGTTCAATTTAAGTTACTGGGCTTGGTTCTCCAAAGCATCAAAAGCCGCTGTGAACCCTTTTAGGGAGGCAGTAATCGAAACACCTTTTTGTGCATTTCCAATGGAATAGAGTGTGATGTTCACGTTGGAACCGGCTTTCATATCAGCAACCAGCAGATCCGTTAGTCCAAAGCGCGAAAAGCAACCCGGGCGGGTGCACCAGCTGAACGGGTATTGTGTCGCCTCGCCATCATCGATCGCAAAAATCACACCGCGTGTCAGTAATGTGCCCAAAGGAGCAACAATGGTTGCGCCAGCGACCGCTTCGCTGCCAAGGGGTAATTTGACGATGCTGAATTCCGCCACCGGCGTGCCTTCGTCGTTCAGCATAAGTTGATACAAAAAGCAGGTATTTGTTGCTGTTGTGCAACGAATTTCCCAATCACCATGCGTTTCGCGAACAATTTCATTGGGTTGCTCGGCCGTTACAGTGGAACCCGCGACGGGATAGTCCTCGGTACTTTGCGCTTGGGCGGAAAAGCCTGCAAGGGCGAAGATGACGGCTAGTTTAAGAATACGCATACGGCCTGTTATTCCTTTGATTGCTCGAATTTACTATCGAATAATAGGTGTCAGGAACGGGGCTTCAAGTCAACTAACACGCAAGGGTAATCGGCAATTAATTGCGTGTTAAGCTATGCTGCGTTGTTGAAATATGGCTCCGGCGGTAGGGATCGAACCTACGACAAATTGATTAACAGTCAACTGCTCTACCACTGAGCTACGCCGGAACAGGTCACGCTTGCGCGTTGGTGATGGCCGTATAGCAAAGCGGATTGGGGGCGGCAAGGGAATTATAGGCGAAAATATGCTTTCTGCCATATTATCAATTTTCTATTTTTGCAAATACAGAATTATCGTTTTACATGGCGTATGGCTCGTGTATTTTCACCCTCAACAGGAGGTTTTCCATGCAAATTGCAACGATTAACGGTATCAAGGTTCACTATAGTGTCGAGGGGGCCGAAGATGGTTTTCCGGTCGTGTTTTCAAACTCCCTTGGCACCGATTTTCGGGTGTGGGACGCGCTGCTGCCGCACATGCCGAAAGGTTTGCGCTTCATACGCTATGACAAACGCGGGCATGGCTTGAGCGAGGTGCCCGATGCCCCGTATTTCATGGGGGATTTGGTGCAGGATGCAGCGGCATTGATGGATTTTTTAGGGGTGAAGGATGCGCTGTTTGTCGGTCTTTCCATTGGGGGAATGATCGCACAGGGGCTTGCGGCGGAGCGCCCTGATCTTGTGCGAGCGATGGTCCTTTCCGATACAGCGGCGAAAATCGGTAACGAACAAATCTGGGCGGAGCGCGTGAATACTGTTCGCAAAGGCGGGATCGCGGCACTGACCGAGCCAACCCTGCAACGCTGGTTTTCCAAGGGTTTTCATGCGGATAAGCAAGACGAACTGACAGGTTGGCGCAACATGCTAAGTCGCACGCCGGCTGAGGGTTACATCGGTTGCTCCCAAGCTATTGCCGAGACTGACCTTTATGATAGCACGGCGCGCCTCACATTACCGACATTGGCGATTGTTGGGTCCGAAGATGGCTCGACTCCGCCGGATATGGTGCGAGAAACGGCTGATTTGATTGAGGGATGCCAGTTTCATGTCATTCGCGAAGCGGGGCATCTGCCTTGTGTCGAGCAGCCGGCCGAAATGGCCGCGTTGATTGCCGCATTTATGAAGGAAAACAACCTTGGCTGAGGGCGTGCGCTACATTCTGGTGCACGGTTCATGCCACGGCGCATGGTGTTGGCGCGATGTGTTGCCGTTGCTGGAAAACGCAGTGGCGATTGATTTGCCTAGCCACGGCGAAGACACGACGCCGGTTTCTGAAGTAACGCTCGATCTATATGTCGACGCGGTTATTGCCGAAGTTAACAAATTTACTCAACCCGTTGTCTTGGTTGGTCATTCGGCTGCCGGCGTGACCATCGCTTCGGTGGCAGAGCGTGTTCCTGACCTTATTTCACGGCTGATTTACCTTTGTGCATACGCGCCCAAAGACGGGGATGCGTTGCATATCATGCGTAAACGCGCGAAACGGCAGTTGGTTATGCCAGCCGTTGTACGTGCGGATGACGGGCTAAGTTATACGATTGACCCCGCAAAGATCCCGGGCATTTTTTATCACGACTGCCCGCCTGAGGCTGTTGAATATGCGCTGGCGCGTTTGGGCCCACAACCCGTTTTGCCACAAGAAACCCCTGTTAAGCTTGGTGATAATTACGGTTCTGTTCCGCGCAGCTTTATTCTAGGCGAGGATGACCACACAATCCCGCCGGAGGAGCAGGAAAACATGGTTGCGGATTGGCCTAAGGGCGATGTGCACCGGATGAATTGCGGGCATTCGCCATTCTTCAGCCAGCCCGATGCGCTGGCACGACTGATTAGCGAAATAGTAGGGGAATAGCATGACCAATCCTTGTATAATTTGCGTGGCTATCACCGGATCCGTGCCTAAAAAGGTTAACAATCCGGCAGTACCGATATCCATAACCGAGCAAATCGAAAGCACGCACGCGGCCTTCGAGGCAGGTGCCACCATCGCGCATTGTCATGTTCGCAACGACGATGAATCCCCGTCGTCCGACCCCGAAAAGTTCGCCCGCCTGCAAGAGGGGATCGCCAAGCATTGCCCGGGGATGATTATGCAGATGTCTACGGGTGGCCGTTCAGGGGCAGGGGTTGCGCGCGGGGCGATGTTGTCGCTGTCGCCCGACATGGCGTCCCTGTCTGTGGGTTCGAACAATTTTCCGACCCGCGTTTACGAAAACCCGCCGGATCTGGTCAACTGGTTGGCGGATGAAATGCGTAAATATAACGTTAAACCGGAGGTCGAAGCCTTTGATCTCAGTCATATTTTCCAAGCTGTGGCGATGAACAAAAACGGGACGATTGCCGGAAAACTTTATATACAATTTGTTATGGGGGTGAAGAATGCCATGCCCGTAGACAAGCAGGTTTTTGATTTTTACGTCAGCACGGTTAACCGTTTGGCACCTGACGCGCAGTGGTGTGCGGCGGGGGTTGGTCCGGGTCAGGTGATCATCAACGAATGGGCGATTGCGGCTGGCGGGCACACGCGGACAGGTCTGGAAGACAATATGCGGCTGGATCGGGACACGCTTGCGCCCTCCAATGCCGCGTTGGTTCAGCGGGCTGCCGAGATTTGCGACAAATACGAGCGCCCCGTTGCGACGTGGCAGCAGGCCCGTGAAATCCTTGAAATACCAATGAAATAAGGCTCCCATATGACTTTCTCACCCTTCGACAGCCCTATCTACAGCACCATTTACGGCGATACCGAGGTGCGCGCGTTGTTCACCGACAGCGCCGAGGTGCGCGCGATGTTGCTGGTGGAAGGGACGCTCGCCAAGGTGCAAGGTGAACTGGGGCTGATCCCGCTGGATTCCGCGCTCTATATCCACCGCGCCTCGATGGAGGTGCAGGTTGATCCGGCGGGATTGGCGGCGGGCATGGCGAAAACGGGCAGTCCGGTTCCGGCGATGGTCGCGGCCTTTGGCCGCGCGATGGAGGCTCCGGATCACGCGAAATACATCCATTGGGGCGCGCGTTCGCAGGACATTTTAGACACGGCACTGGTTCTTCGTTTGCGCCAGTATGTGCGGCTGTTGAATACTCGGCTTGAGGCGTTGAGCGGCCCTCGACAGTTTGCGGAATTAGAGGCGGCGCACCAGAAATTGCAAACTGTACAGACCAGATTACTGGTTGTCAGGTTCATCGGGATTAGTGGTGGTGCTGACAGTACCGAGGTTGAATTAGCTTTAGCCGCGGCTCTTAAACTCTCCGCACCAACCGATCCACCAATCTCTGCGCGCGAGGCGATTGTCGAATTTGCTTCGGTTATTTCAGAAATCACGGCTGCGCTCGCTAAAAACGCGCAGAGTTTTCCGGCGTCCATACAATCCGAAGTCTTGGCTACGATGGCGATATTTACCGCTAGCCAGCTTAGTCTATTGCAATCAGCACACCCCCAAAATACCGTCATGCTGGCGTTGGAAAAGTTGGCTTTAGCGCAGATATGCATCGCTGGCGGGGTTGCCTTGAAGCACGCGCAGACAATGACCGATTAGGTTTAGACCCGCTTGAATCGCGCATCTGCACGGAAGGGGCCTTCGGGC
>CAKZNY010000370.1 GCA_937132145.1 uncultured Paracoccaceae bacterium
CCAACGAGGGCGGCCATATGAACGTGCTTGCACGATCATTCTGGGAGCCATGACATGATTAGAACCGTAGGGTGTGTGGTTTCCACGCACCGTTCTTGCCTTTCGTTGACGTGCGGTGCGTGGAGACCACGCACCCTACGGGATCATTGTATTCTTGTTGTTGTGGGAGATTTGATATGACCAAGCAACGTCTTTACCTGTACGACACCACGCTCCGAGACGGCCAACAAACCCACGGGGTGGATTTTTCGGCCAAGGATAAAACCCGCATCGCCAAGGTGCTCGATGATCTGGGGATTGACTATGTCGAGGGTGGTTGGCCCGGTGCTAACCCCACCGACAACGACTTTTTTGCATCCGCCCCGAAGCTGGACACAGCGACGTTTGTGGCCTTCGGGATGACCAAACGGGCAGGGCGCTCGGCGGCGAATGATGATGTGCTGGCGGCGGTTATTAATGCCAATACGCCTGCGGTTTGTCTGGTTGGCAAAAGCCACGACTTTCACGTCACCACGGCGCTGGGGATCACGCTTGAGGAAAATGTCGAGAACATCAAAGGCTCGTTTGAGCACCTCAAAACACTGGGGCGCGAGGCGCTTTATGATGCGGAACATTTCTTTGATGGCTTCAAGGCGAACCCCGATTATGCTCTGGAATGCTGCATGGCGGCCTACAAGGCTGGCGCGCGCTGGATCGTTTTGTGCGACACCAATGGTGGCGCGTTGCCTGCGGATATTACCAAGGCTGTCAAAGCTGTGATCGCGTCGGGCATTCCGGGGGATCATGTGGCCATCCATACCCACAACGATACCGAACATGCGGTGGCGAACAGCCTTGCGGCGGTGGATGCGGGTGCGCGGCAAATTCAAGGCACGTTGAACGGTTTGGGGGAGCGGTGCGGCAATGCCAACCTCGTCACCCTGATCCCGACGTTGCTGCTGAAGGAGCCCTACGCTAGTAAATACGACATTGGTATCAAGCCCGAAGCGCTGGAGGGGCTGACCCGCTTGTCGCGCCTGCTCGACGATATTCTGAACCGTGTGCCGAATGCGAGCGCGGCTTATGTGGGCGCCTCTGCGTTCGTTCATAAGGCCGGCCTGCACGCCAGCGCGATCTTGAAAGATCCGACGACTTACGAACATATCCCGCCCGAAACGGTTGGCAATGAACGCCTCGTGCCGATGTCAAATCAGGCGGGGCAATCGAACCTTCGCAGACGCCTGCAAGAGGCGGGGCTGGAGGTTGCCAAGGGCGATCCGGCCCTAAGCCAAATCCTTGACGAGGTGAAGGCGCGCGAAGACCGTGGTTTTGCCTACGACAGCGCGCAGGCCAGTTTCGAGCTGCTGGCGCGGGACGTTCTGGGGCAGTTACCGAAGTTCTTCGAGATTGAACGCTACCGTGTGACTGTGGAGCGCCGCCAAAACGCATTGCACCAGATGATAACCGTTTCCGAGGCGGTCGTGGTGGCTAAAATTGCGGGTAAGCGTGTGATAAGCGCGTCGGAAAGCCACTCGGCCGAGGATGATCGGGATCAGGGGCCGATAAATGCGCTGTCGCGGGCTTTGGGTAAGGATTTGGGGCCGTATCAGGCGTTGATCGACGATATGAAACTGGTCGACTTCAAGGTTCGCATTACTAACGGGGGAACCGAGGCCGTGACCCGTGTTCTGATCGACAGCGAAGACGGGCAGGGGCGGCGGTGGTCGACCGTGGGGGTCTCGGCCAATATAGTCGATGCGTCTTTTCAGGCGCTGGTCGATGCGATTAACTGGAAGCTGATCCGCGAAGGGGCAACCCCTGCATGAGCAATGAGGCTTGCGCCAAGCTGGTCAAAGCCGGTGATCCGGACCGTTATCTTTCGGTAATGGCGGCACCTGTGGAGTCGCGGGATCGGCTGTTTGTGTTATACGCATTCAATCTGGAAATCGCGCGCGCCCCGTGGGTGACGAGCGAGGAAATGATCGCCGAGATGCGCCTGCAATGGTGGCTGGAAACGATCAACGAGATTTACGAGGGCAAGGTCCGCCACCACGAGGTTGTTGCGCCATTAGCCGAGGTGATCGCCGCGCATAACCTGCCACAAAAGCTGTTTGTGGAACTGATCGAGGCACGGCGTTTCGACATTTACCGCGAGGGGCATTCGGGGCTGGCGGCCTTTGATGCCTACATCAACGCAACGTCCGGCAACCTTATGCGCTTGGCCGCGATGTCGCTGGGGGCAGAGGATTTGGCCTGCATTGCGGACTTCGGATATGGGGTCGGCGTGGGCAACTTGTGGCGTGCCCTGCCTGCGCTATACGCAAGCGGGCGACATCCTGTGCCGCTCGATTCTGCGCTTGATCGCAATGCCGTGGCGGGGGGCGAGGTGCCGGATAATCTGTCCGATGCACTGCGCGCTATTTCCGCCACCGCGCTGTCCAAGGTGCGGTTTGCGCGTCGCGCTCGCAAAACTTTGCCGACATCTGCGGTGCCTGCGTTGTTATCCGGTTGGCAAGTTGATGTGCCCTTGAAAATGGTCATTGCCCAACCACAAAACGCGCTGCGTCAACCGCTGGAAACCTCCGGGTTTCAAAAGAAACTCGGGTTGCTGTGGCGCAGTTCTACCGGGCGCTGGTGATCGCTAAACGCGTTTCTTGCCGTTTATAACAAACCAGATAAGCGCGCCACCGGCCAACATCAGGAACGGGATCATCGCCAGATTAACGGCCGTCCAGCCATCCTGTGCGCTACCACCTGAGCAGTTCATCAACGCGCCTGAGCTTAGCGAGGCGACCGTTACCATCCCGAACACGGCGAAGTCGTTCAAACCTTGAATGCGGCCTCGTTCCCCTTCGGTATGGGCGGCGGTTAGCATGGTTGTGGCACCAATAAACCCGAAGTTCCAGCCGATGCCAAGCAGCACAAGTGCGAGGTAAAAATTGCCAAGGTCCACGCCTGCAAGGGCCACTGCACCCGCCGAGGCAAGGATAACCAACCCCAGCGCGATGATGCGTTCAACCCCGAAACGGTTAATCAAATGACCCGTGAAGAATGCCGGAATATACATTGCCAGCACATGCATCGAGACAATATCGGCAGCATGAGCCGTTTCAAATCCAACACCAACCACGGCCAACGGGGTCGAGGTCATCACCAGATTCATTAACGAATACGCAACCATCGCGCTGATCATGGCGATAAGTATTTGCGGGTCGCGAAAAAGCTCCATCCTTGAGCGCCCTTGTGGCGCATTGGCATCCGGCTTTTTGGGTGTCGGAATTTCGAGGAATATGAACAGTAAAACCCCAACCACATTCAATGCGATGATTGCCAGATACGATCCCATGAACGGGGTCGGGTCGAACGCGCCGTGGGTCAACTTTAATATCTGTGGACCAATGATGGCCGCGCCCAGCCCCCCCGCCATGACCCAGGATATGGCTTTGGGTTGGTATTCCTTGCTTGCCATATCCGTGGCGGCAAAGCGGAAAAATCCTTGTGAAGACATATAGATGCCGGTGAATGCTGATCCAACCAGAAACAGGGGAAACGAGTTGATCCATAGCGCTGTGGCAGCAAGCGCTGCGCCGATAATACCGCCTAGAACACCTATAACGAAACCGGTGCGCCGCCCGTATTTCTGCATGATCGATGACATAACCGGCGCGGTCAGCATGGATCCAAAAACAATCAATGCAATTGGCAGGGTGGACCAGCATGGATTGCTCGACAAATATTGCCCCGCCAGTCCGCCCAGCACAAAGCTGATCGGCATCTGCGCGCCCAGAATGGCTTGTGCGGCCACCAGAACTTTGACGTTACGGCGCGCGACATCTGTGGAATCGATATAGGTCATCCGTGCTGTTCTATTCCTAGACATATTCAAATTCCAGTGGATATGACTATACGACGCAACGTCACCAAATTACTTTTGCCAGGTACGGGTAAATCGCCTAATCTAAGGCAAAAGGGAGGCCGTTATGATTGGGCGAATTATCAACACAGAAGCAGACGTGGCGGAGGGCGCTGCATGGTTGGCGGCATACGACCCTCGTTTCGCCAAAGCGCTAGAGATGTGTGGGCCGCTGCCATTGCGCCGCCGTGAAGACGGGTTCCGGCAATTGCTAAGTGCGATCACCAGCCAACAACTCTCGGTCGCGTCGGCCAACAGCATTTGGGCGCGGCTGGAGGCGGCAGGGATGTGCGAACCCGCGCCGTTGCTGGCGGCAAGCGAGGAAGAATTGCGCGCCTGCGGGTTCTCGCGTCAAAAAATCGGCTATGCCAAGGATTTGGCGGCGGCGGATCTGGATTATGTGGCCATGCGAACGCTACCGTCTGACGAGGTAATGCGCCAGCTTATCGCTGTTCGTGGCATCGGTGCATGGACGGCCGAGATTTATATCATGTTCAGTTTGGGGCGGGCGGATGTGTTCGCTCCGGGTGATCTGGCCCTGCAAGAAGCGGTGAAAATGTTGTTCGAACTGGACGAGCGCCCCAAGGAAAAAGCCCTTCGAGCAATGTCCGAAGACTGGACCCCGTGGAGATCGGTTGCAGCCCGCCTGTTGTGGTCGTATTACCGCGTAGCAAAAGAGCGAGAGGGAATACGATGACCACACTTACAGGACCACGCAAAGACGCCGCTTCGGGAAATGCCGACAGTCTGGTGATCTTTCTGCACGGGTATGGTTCGGACGGAAACGACTTGATCGGCATTGGTGATTCACTGGCGGAACACCTGCCCAATACCACATTCCTTGCGCCAAATGCGCCTCAGAAATGTGCGAATAATCCCATGGGGTATCAGTGGTCGCCCATCCCGTGGCTGGATGGATCAACCGAAGAAGCCGCGCAGGCAGGGCTGGCTGAGTCGATTGATTTGTTGAACGCATACCTCGGTGAAGTCGCCGTGACCGAGGGCATCGGGCCGGAGCGCACGATCATCTTCGGGTTTTCCCAAGGCACAATGATGGCGCTGCACATCGGCCCTCGTCGCGCGGTTCCGTTTGCGGGAATCGTAGGTTTTTCAGGCCGCCTGCTTTACCCCGAACGCCTGCAAGCCGAAACAAAATCCAAACCACCAATTCTGCTGGTTCACGGAGATTCTGACGAAATGGTTCCACCTGCCGCTTTGCCCGAGGCGGCCGAAGCGCTGACTAAGGCCGGATTCGAGGTTTTCACGCACATCTCGAAAAATACAGGCCACGGCATTGCGCCAGATGGTCTGAACAAGGCGTTGCAATTCATCACTATGAAGTTGGGAAATTAGGGGGTGCGGAACGCGCGAACCCAAATGTAAACCAACCCGAACGAGAGGATCGCATTCCAGCCAGCCATGGATATTCCAAACATGGCCCATGGAATGACATCACACATCACGATGTTAACGGGCGTGGACATGTCCAGAAGATTGTCGCTTAAAGTCAGGCCGGTTCCGGTGCAATCCGTCGGACCCTCCCACCACTTTTGCTCCACCCCTGCGTGGTAAACGCCGATACCGCCGCCAACCAGAACGACAAGACCGCCGAGCAGCGCGATAAAGCGGTTAGGCATGAAAAAGATCAAAGCGCCCAGCACAATCGCGATCACATGCGGCCAGCGTTGCCAGATGCACATTTTGCATGGGGCCATATCAAAGCCGTATTGAAAAATCAGGGCGCCAATCATCAAACCCGCTGAACCTGCGGCTGCCAGAAGGGCGGTTTTCTGAAATTTGGTCATATCATCCACAAAACAAAGAAGCCGCCAAGCAGCGCCAATAGTCCGATGGCAAACACCATCCCCAACCGTTTTTCAATGAAATGGCGGATATCCGGTCCGTATCTCCAGAGTAGCGTTGCGACCACAAAAAACCGTATTCCGCGACCTATAAGCGTGAAGACGATGAACAACCCTAAATCCAGCCCAGTTGCGCCAGACAATATTGTTGTAACTTTGAAAGGAAACGGCGTGATGCCGGATAAAAGCAGAATCGCCGCGCCCAGCTCGTTGTAGTAATAGGTGAATGTCGCGAATGCATCGGTTTTACCATAGAATTCCAGAACAGGTCGTCCGACCTCTTCAAATAGATAAACGCCGGCGCCGTAACCAAGCAACCCGCCCAAAACCGAGCTTATTGTCGTAACACCTGCGATCAGGAACGCTTTGCGGGGCGCGGCTAGGATCATCGGGATCATCAGAGCATCGGGGGGGATCGGGAATACGGAAGCCTCGAAAAAACTGATTACGGCGAGCAGCACCAACGCGTAACGCGATTGAGCGAGCGACATTGTCCATTGATACAGTCTACGAAGCATAAAGTTTCCATTTAGTTAATGGCCCCATGCACCACGCTCTCAATGAGACGTCAAGCTTATAGACAGGATTTTCGCAATTCATAGGCGGTTTGCACTTTACCCGCCAGAAACCTTTTGATAGCAGGTGAGCAAGCAAGCGATTGCTGGCATGACCCGGATAAAACTACCAACCGGATCACAAAGTGCCCGAGTGGCGGAATTGGTAGACGCAGGGGATTCAAAATCCCCCGCCGCAAGGCTTGTCGGTTCGATTCCGATCTCGGGTACCACATTATCGTTTTTCTAAATCCAGTGACATCCAATTATTCCTAGTATATAAGGGAATTGATACAACTGTTTGTCCAACGCTGTCCAACCCCGTGGGGGGTACATCCTGACGATTTGCATGTTTTAGTGAAACCAAATGGCTC
>CAKZNY010000371.1 GCA_937132145.1 uncultured Paracoccaceae bacterium
ATGCAGGTTGTACTGAGCGCGGAAAGTTTTTTTCGTTCATGAAACGGTAAGCCGATGGCTTACTTGTCCAACTTTTTGTCACAACTGCTGACTTGCTTCCATTCACCGGTTCAGGGTGCCCCTAATATGGGCATAATATAGTGCACCAAGACCCCGCACAAAAACGACTCAGCCAGTGTGCCTTCAAAACGCAAAAGACACGCAAAACGTGCGGTGACAGATATAAATCCACCGGAACGGGGGTGAAAAATATGAGACGACGCACGCAACGCGGCATGAAGCTTGCGCTTCAGGTTGAAAAAAAGGGCGACTCAAGCGTTATGAACAGCTATTTGGGTAATATCGGATAAAACCATCAGAGATGAAAGTGACCATAAAAAATAATTTTTGCCCTGAAATTCGCGGGGATCAGGAGTGAATTTCGCAATTGCAATTCAGTTCTACGATTCGCTAAAACTATCTAACTTGAATAAACTTTACTGTTGAAATTCAATGCTTTAAATCTTTTTGGTGAATAGACCTGAACAAGATGCTTTCGTGTTGACACGTCATTTGTCGCAAGTTTAGAAACCGAATACTACCGCATCGTTAGCCGGCTACTGCACCAGAAGAACGATTAATAAAATTGCCCTATTGATTCTTACTGGCAAACTTGGTTAAGTTTTATTACCAATTTCGATTATATGGCGGATTCCCCGCCTATTTCTGGGAGGAAATATATATGACTGACAACCTAAACCGCAGAAAGTTTATGAAAGGGAGTGCGATTGCTGCAACTGCTGCTGCTGGCGCAGCTCTGGCATCACCTGCGATTGCACAAAACGAAACTATTGTGTTGAAAATGCAGGCTGCCTGGGGCGGCGGTATTTTCCTTGAAAACGCTAAAGCCTATGTTGACCGCGTAAACGCAATGGCTGGCAACGATCTTCGTATCGATCTGCTGTCCGTTGGTTCCGTTGTTAAAACAAGCCAGATGCAGGACGCTGTTCACCGCGGCGTGCTTGACGCTGCACACTATGTGCCTGCGTACTGGTACTCCAAATCCAAATCGGCTTCGCTGTTCGGTACTGGTCCATGCTTCGGCTGGTCCTCTCAGGAAGTTCTGGGCTGGGTCAACTACGGCGGCGGTCAGGAACTGTTCGACGAGCTGATGGGCGATTTGAAACTGAACGTTGTTTCGTTCTTCAACAGCCCAATGCCAGCACAGCCGCTGGGTTGGTTCAAAGAAGAAATCAAGGATTCTGCACAGATGAAAGGCCTTAAGTATCGTACTGTTGGTCTAGCCGCAGACGTTATGCTTCAAATGGGCCTGTCTGTTGTTCAGCTTCCAGGTGGCGAAATTCAGCCAGCTATGAAGTCTGGCCTGATTGACGCAGCCGAGTTCAACAACCCAACGTCTGACCGTGACTTCGGTATGCAGGATGTTGCCAAATACTATCACTTGGCCTCATTCCACCAGTCGCAGGAGTTCTTCGAAGTTACGTTCAACAAGAAGAAATACAACTCTCTGCCGGACGAGCTTCAGGCAATCCTGAAATATGCTTCCGAGGCTGAAAGCTCCAACTTCTACTGGAACAACACCAAGCGTTATGCAGAAGATCTTGCCAAGTTGCGGGATCAGGGCGTGAACGTAATCCGTACTCCGGATTCGGTTATGGCCGACCAGCTTATAGCTTGGGACGCAGTGATTGAGCGTATTTCTGGCGAAGACGACTTCTTCGTTCGTGTTCTTGAGTCGCAGAAAATCTATGCGAAAGAGGTTATGGGCTACCTGAACCTCAACCAGCCTGACTACCAGCTGGCTTACGATCACTACTTCGGCTAATATAGCTTGTAATTTCTAGAAATTTGCCGGGGGCCGTTATTGCGGCCCCCGGTTTAGATAAACTTCCCAAACTGGAGACCGACGTGATCAAATTCATCCATTCAATCGAGGGGCTGAGTATCTGGGTAGGTAGAGCATTTGCTTGGACCATCTTGATCTTAACACTCTCGGTGACTTACGAGGTCTTTGTGCGCTACGTGTTGAACGACCCGACGGTTTGGGCGTTTGACATGATGGTGCAGATGTATGGGGCGTTGTTCCTGATGGCCGGACCTTACGCCCTCGCCCAAGACGCTCATGTGCGCGGCGACGTCGTGTATCGTTTGTTTTCCGTCAGATGGCAGGCACGCGTAGACTTCCTGCTCTACTTGATTTTCTTCTTCCCTGGCATGATGGCGCTATTCTGGTTCGGCGCCGAGATCGCCATGGACAGCTGGCGCTGGGAAGAGGTTAGCTGGAACAGCCCTGCGCGGATCCAGATTTACTACTTTAAAACCCTGATCCCGGTCGCGGGCTTCCTGTTGATGCTGCAAGGCCTTGCTGAACTGGCACGTTGCTTGATCGCGATGCGTACCGGCAAATGGCTGGAGCGTCTTGAAGATGTGCATGAAACCGAAGACCTGTTGATGCAGGAACTCAAAGACTCCCAAGGCTAGTCCGCCCCAACTCTAGATTCTACAACCAGAGAGATAACTATGACAGATCCTCAAGTTGCCATTCTGATGCTAACCCTGTTTATCGGGTTAGTGTTGCTAGGCTTTCCGATCGCGTTCACGCTTCTAGCGATGGGCGTCGGCTTCGGCTATTACGCATACTTCCAAGGCGGCATTGAAAACGTTTCGGATATATTCCAAAATAACGTCTTCTATCTGCTTAACCAGAATACGTATTCCGTAATGGAGAACGATATTCTGGTGGCCATCCCGTTATTCCTGTTCATGGGATACGTGGTTGAACGCGCCAACATCGTTAACAAACTGTTCTTCTCGTTGCAGATGGCAGCGCGGAACCTTCCCGGCTCCATGGCTATTGCGGCTCTGGCTACCTGCGCGATATTCGCGACAGCCTCCGGTATTGTTGGCGCTGTTGTTACGTTGATGGGCCTGCTTGCATATCCTGCGATGGCAGACGCCAAGTACGACAAGAGCTTCGCTGCCGGTGTTATTTGTGCTGGTGGAACGCTGGGCATTCTAATCCCGCCGTCGATCATGCTGATCGTTTATGCGGCCATCGCCGAGCTTTCGCCGCTACGTTTGTACGCTGCTGCGATCTTCCCGGGTCTGATACTTGCTGGTTTGTATATGGTCTATGTGATCGTCCGCGTGATGATCAACCCAAGCATTGCGCCAAAACCACTTGACGAGGATATCCCTCCGCGACGGGAGATTTACATGGACTTGCTTATCTCGTTCGTGCCGCTCATGGTCCTGATCACGTTGGTTCTGGGCTCGATCCTTGGTGGTCTGGCAACTCCTGCCGAAGCGGCCGCGATGGGCGCGATGGGCGCGATGGTTCTCGCCGTGATCTACCGCTCGTTCAGCTGGACGAAGCTTAAGGAATCTGTGTTCCTGACAGCTAAAGCCACCGCAATGGTATGTTGGTTGTTCGTGGGTTCGTGGACATTCGCCTCGATCTTCTCCTACCTCGGCGGACATACGATCATCGAAAACTGGGTCCTTGGTATGGATCTGAAGCCTTGGCAGTTCCTTGTACTGGCACAGCTGATCATCTTCTTCCTGGGATGGCCGCTTGAGTGGTCCGAGATCCTGATCATCTTCGTTCCGATCTTCCTGCCAATGCTGGATACCTTCGGCGTAAACCCTTACTTCTTCGCGATGCTGGTGGCACTAAACCTTCAGACCTCGTTCCTCACACCGCCGATGGCTATGTCTGCGTACTACTTAAAAGGGGTGCTAAAGGACGAGATCGAGCTGATGGATATCTTCAAAGGTATCATGCCGTATCTCGGAATCGTGATCTTCAGTATGGTCTTGATGTACCAGTTCCCCGGCATTGCGCTGTGGCTACCTGATCAACTGTTTGGTGAGTACATTCCGTGAGTCACCCAGCACTAGCACCTAATGCTTTATCGGCGGTCGAGGCCGCCGATAAAATTCGCAAAGGTTCTCTTTCGTCCGTTGATCTGGTCAAGTCTTGTCTTGCCCGGATTGACGAGACCGAAGGCCAATTACACGCATGGGCACATATCGATGCCGACCACGCTTTAGCTCAGGCCGAAGAGATGGACGCAATCCGTTGCGCAGGTCGCCCCTTGGGCCCATTGCACGGTATTCCGGTGGGTCTGAAAGACATCATTGACACCAGTGATTTTCCTACGGAACGCGGGACTTCGATCTTTGCTGGCCGTAAACCTGACAATGACGCCGCAATCGTAGAACGTCTACGCGAAGCTGGCGCTGTCATTATGGGTAAAACTGTCACGACGGAGTTTGCATTCCTGCACCCCGCCGAGACGCGCAACCCGCATAACACGGAACATAGCCCTGGCGGTTCGTCCAGCGGCTCGGCGGCGGCGGTCGCGGCGTTTAACGTACCGCTTGCCATTGGCACACAAACCAACGGTTCAGTCATTCGTCCGGCGTCATTTTGTGGCACATTCGGGTTCAAACCAACACGCGGGGTTATTTCCCGACGCGGGATTTTGCAGACCTCTGCGTCGCTTGATCAGGTTGGCGTCTTTGGCCGCACGCTGGAAGATGTGGCACTGCTGACGGATGTGATCGGCGGGTACGACTCGTCTGACCCGCTAAGCTATTGCCGCCCTCGCCCGCAAATGCAGGCTGGCAGCAAGGCCGAAATCGGGGTTGAACCCGATCTGGTATGGTTCGATGCCCCCTATAATGATCGCCTTACAGATGATGCCCGCAACGGCCTTGACGAGGTTGTTAACACCTTGGGCGCACGCGTCGAGCGCGTCACCATATCCGAGAATATGTATAATCTGGTTGATGTTCAGCGTATTATTCACGAATACGAAATATGCAAACATCTGGATAAAGAATTCACCGACCACTGGGATAAGCTAAGCACATCGCTCCAGCCAATTGTGGAACGTGGCCGTCAGATCAGCGACGCACAATACGAGGACGCCTTGGAGGTCATGGCGTCCAGCAGAACTTATTTCGACGAGTTCTTCCACGACTATGACGCAATCATCGCACCGAGTGCAGCTGGTGAGGCTCCGAAGTTTGGTAATGGTACCGGTGATCCGGTATTTTGCACAATCTGGACGCTCATAGGCCTGCCTTCCCTGAACTTGCCTCTTCTGGTAGGGTCGAACGGGCTACCGATTGGCGTTCAGTTGATAGGTTCGATTGAGGAAGACGACCGTTTGTTGAGAACCGCAAACTGGATGATAAATACACTTCAATAAGATAATGATCAAATACGAAGGAAATAGAAAATGGTTAACAGAAAAGTAAATATGATTCTCGGGTTCATTGCGACCGCCGGGGTTGTCTTGTTCATCACTGGACTTGCGTACAGTATTTCCACGGGATTTGCCGGATTTTGGGGCGGCATGCCGTTTTGGATCATTTCGATGATCGTTCTGTCTGCTGTGGTTTACAACTACTATGAAGAGGCGTTTAAAAAGAAGAACGATGACTGAAAAGCCTGTCCTGTGGATCACCCGCAAGCTTTCGGATGCAACGCTTGAGCGGGCATCGCGTGATTATGATGTCATCATTAACCACGACGACGGCCTGCATACAGCCGACGAGATCATTGCAATGTCCGCCAAGGTCGATGCGATCCTGCCGTGTCACTCCGAGATATTCGACGCGGCCGTCGCAGCCAAACTGGACCCACGGGTAAAGATCATCGCCAACCACTCGGTCGGGGTGGACCATTGTGACCTTGCCGCCTTGGGCGCGCGCGGGATCATGGTTACCAACACACCGGACGTTCTGTCCGACGCGACGGCTGACATCGCCATGCTGCTAATGCTTGGCGCTGCACGCCGTTGTGTCGAGGGTGACCGCTTGATGCGCACCGGCGCGTGGGACTTCTGGAGCCCTTCGTTCATGGTTGGCAAACAAGTCAGCGGCGCTCGTTTGGGCATCATCGGGATGGGGCGTGTCGGTCAGGTTATGGCACAACGCGCCCGCGGCTTCGGTATGGATGTGCATTATTATAATCGCAAACGCCTGCCTGAAGATCTGGAACAGGGCGCTACCTACCACGATACTGTCGAAGACCTGCTGGGCGTATCTGATTTCTTATCGTTGCACTGTCCGGCCACGCCTGAAACCACTGGCATGATGAATGCGGAGCGTTTTGCAATGCTACCCGATGGCGCCGTCTTTGTTAATACAGCGCGCGGAGCATTGGTTGACGAAAACGCCCTCTTAGCGGCTCTGGATTCCGGCAAAGTTAGCGCCGCTGGTCTGGATTGCTACGCGACCGAACCCGGTGGAAACCCTGCGTTTTCGAATTATGAAAACGTGTTTATGTTACCGCACATCGGCAGCGCCACCCGCGCCACCCGCGATGCCATGGGTTTCCGCGCCCTGGACAACCTCGACGCTTTTTACTCAGGCAATACCCCTAAAGACGCCCTTACCTGATATCGGTCGCCACAATTGCGTTCCAAACGTTTAATGCATTTCGTTTTTCGTCCAAATATCTGTACCCACTAAATCCTTGCCACCTCACGCCTTTGGGGGCAGAATGTGCGGATGACAGATCATCACCATCATGACCACAGCGAGGGTTCGGCGCTTTCGGATACGGCTTTGCGCGTTCGCGCGCTTGAAACTTTGCTTGTCGAAAAGGGCTATGTAGACGCAGCCGCGCTGGACGAGCTTATTGATAC
>CAKZNY010000372.1 GCA_937132145.1 uncultured Paracoccaceae bacterium
AATCTGTCCGGTGCACCAATGGCCGATCAAAGGCCCCCACATTGGTAAAATAATTTTACCATTGGCAAAATCCCGTTCTCACTGTAGCCTCCCAAAATTACAAAATAGAGTTCTGGGAGGGACCACATGAAACACTATATCTTTAGGGCCGCGACCATCGCGGCCATCACGATGGCGTTTGGTACGCAAGCTATGGCGGTCGAATGGAACGTCTCTGTTTGGGGTAAACGCCGCGCGTTTACGGAGCACATCGAGCGTCTGGCCGAGCTGGTTAGCGAAAAGACGAATGGCGAGTTCACGTTTAACATCTCCTACGGCGGTCTTTCCAAAAATAAAGAAAACCTTGACGGTATTTCCATTGGCGCGTTTGAAATGGCGCAGTTTTGTGCCGGTTATCACGCCGACAAAAACCCATCAATCACGGTGCTAGAGCTGCCATTCCTGGGTGTTCAGGATCTGCGTCAGGAAATCAAAGTTTCACAGGCTATTTACGCGCACCCAGCCGTTATCGCCGATCTGGCACGCTGGAATGCGACCCTGCTGATGCCATCCCCGCTGCCACAGTATAATATTATTGGCAAAGGCGAAGCACCGCGCACATTAGCGGACTATAAAGGCATGACAGTTCGCGCAACCGGTGGTGTTGGCCGTGCGATGGCAGCTGTTGGTGCGGTTCCCACATCCATGTCAGCGACCGAAGTTCGCCAAGCCATGGACAGCGGCGTTGTGAAAACGGTCGCCTTTGCGCCACACGCGCACATGTCTTATGGCACGATCGAAAGCGCCACCTGGTGGACGACCAACCTTAATCCGGGCACTGTGAACTGCCCTGTTGTGGTGAACACGGATGCGCTGAACGACCTGTCTGACAGTGAGCGTGAAGCGCTGCTTAGTTCGGTCGACGAAGCCCTTGAGTACTACGTCGAGTACTACGAAAACAAAACCATGGCCGCTTGGGGCCCAGCCCTGGACGAACGTGGCATTGAGCGGATCACGTATTCCGAAGAAGAACTTGCCGCCTTCCGCGAGATTGTTGCCGGTCCCGCTGCTGCCGCATGGATCGAGGACATGAACGCTCGTGGCCTACCAGCACAAGAGCTGTACGATCTGGTTATCGACACACTGGCCAACTAATCCGGCCCGTATAAAAACAGCCTCGCCCTTCATGCAAGGGCGGGGTTTTCTTAAGTTGGAGATACCGACGTGTCAGCCTATACCCCCGTTCTGGAAGACGACAGCCTTCTAAGCAAACTCGATCGAAACCTGTATAAACTTGAATCTCATCTTGCCCTGATTGGCGGGTTGGCGGCGTTCTCGTTGATGATGTTGGCGGTTGTCAGCGTTACCGGACGCAACCTGTTTAACCGACCCCTGCCCGGTTACGTGGACTGGATCGAGCAGGCCATGCCCCTGCTGGCCTTTGTCGGCGTATCTTATGCACAGCGCCTTGGTGGGCATATCCGCATGGATATTTTGATCGGGCGATTGCGGGGACGTTGGTTGTGGGGGGCCGAGTTGGCCTCGACCATCGTGATGCTAGCGCTGATGCTACTGCTGGTTTGGGGCACTTGGGCGCATTTCCAGCGTTCATTCGATTTCGCCTCACCAAACTGGAGCCGTGATTCATCATTGGATATCAGCCTGCCGCTTTGGCCTGCCAAACTGCTGGTGACCTTCTCTTTCTTTGTTCTAAGCCTTCGATTAATGCTGCAAATCTGGGGATACGGGCGCGCCATACGCACCGGAACCAGCAGCCCGATCGCCGTTCCACTTATTGAAAGCGCGGCCTCCGCCGCCGCGAACGAGGCGGCTGCCGTTTCAGGTTTTGACGAGGAAATAAACAAATGACTTCTATCGATATCGGCCTGATCGTTTCAGGCTTCATGCTATTCATGGTTCTGATCGGCGTTCGGGTGGCATTTGCGGCAGCCCTGACCGGACTGACCGGACTTATCTGGATTTTCTGGGCCAAAAAAGGCTATGATCCAACCGAATTCATGTGGGCGCTGACCGTTGCGGTCAAGACCGCCGGACAGGTGCCACACTCCAAAATCGCCTCGCAAGCCTTGTCGCTGATCCCGACTTTCATCCTGATCGGCTACCTCGCCTATTACGCGGGCCTCACCAAAGCCCTGTTCGAGGCGGCCAAACGCTGGCTCGGATGGCTGCCCGGCGGCTTGGCTGTCTCAACGGTATTTGCTACCGCAGGGTTTGCAGCCGTCTCGGGGGCCTCGGTTGCCACCGCGGCGGTTTTCGCTCGCATTGCCATCCCCGAGATGTTGGCCCAGGGATATGACAAGCGTTTCGCCGCTGGCGTTGTGGCCGCGGCAGGAACACTGGCATCCTTGATCCCCCCCTCTGCCATCCTTGTGATTTACGCGATCATCGTGGAGCAAGACGTGGGCCGCCTGTTGTTGGCAGGCTTCATCCCCGGGGCATTTTCAGCCGTGATCTACGGCCTTCTGGTCGTTGGTTTGGCGCTGGTATTCAAGGATTTCGGCCCTCCGGTTGGCGGGTTTACATGGAAACAGCGGTTCCAGTCGCTGCCCGGCGCGTTCCCGATTTTCTTCGTTGTCGCGATCATCATCTTCTTCATTTACAACCCGTTTGGCGGTGATGCATGGGGCACCCCGACCGAGGGTGGTGCGCTCGGTGCGTTCGTGGTTCTTATAATCGCGCTCGCCAAAGGGATGCGCTGGAAGCAACTAAAAGAAGCCTTGATGGAAACCGCCAAGCTGACCGTGATGATCTTCACAATCATCTGGGGTGTGCTGATTTATGTACGCTTCCTTGGCTTTGCCGACCTGCCGGGGGTATTTTCGGACTGGATCACCTCGTTGGATCAAAGCCCGATGTTGACGCTGGTATACATCCTGCTGGCCTATGCGGTTTTGGGAATGTTCATGGATGCGATCGGCATGTTGCTGCTTACGCTTCCGGTCGTTTACCCTGCCGTGATGGCCCTTAACGGGGGCGAGTTCGTCTCGGCGGCGGACAGTGCATTTGGCATGTCCGGCACGGCCTGTGCGATCTGGTTCGGGATTCTGGTGGTCAAAATGGCGGAGCTGTGTCTGATCACGCCCCCCATCGGTCTCAACTGTTTCGTGGTGGCAGGCGTGCGCCCCGATATTACGGTTCAGCAAGTGTTCTGGGGCGTAACACCGTTCTTCGTGGCTGACGCGTTGACCATCGCAGGTCTCGTCGCCTTCCCGGGCATCGTTCTTTATCTGCCGAGGTTATTGCTGGGAATTTAACCCGTGCTCCACGCGCGGGGTTGCTTCATGCCGGCCATTTTCACGGCCTGCTTGACGTAACCATACGGGAAAAGTTCAAACAGCAAACGGCGGCCGTCGTGCTTGCTCATATCGTGCTTTTCGCCCAGAAACCGGTTCACATGGCGCACATCGACGGCCACGCCGTGGTCAGCATACGACTGGCGCATGAATTCAATGACATCCCAGTGGTCTTGGGTCAGCTCGATATTCTCGGCCTTGGCCACGGCATGGGCGAAATCCTGCGTCCACAGATCGGGATCAACCAGATAGCCGTGCCCGTCCAGCGTCACCTTGCCGCTCGGCAATTCCAATTCGGTTGTTTGGTCCGGTCTCGTTCGCATGATGATCCTCTCCGCAATTTCCAATCTAAATATATGGAAAAGTGAATGTAAGACATGACATAAATCAATACCACGCGAGATTTGTTCTGATAACTTCTATCAAAATTCAGATGGAAATCGAGCTTTTCAATGCAAAATACATCCCAACGTCGCCGCGCCTATAAAGGCCCAATCCTGTTCAGCCACGGGTTTCGGATATTCTTCCTGATGGCTGGTATCTGGGCGGCCTTGGCCATGACCCTCTGGGTGGTTTTTCTGGCTACAGGAAACCAAATCCCCAGCCGCATGATCGGCGCAGACTGGCATATGCACGAGATGATTTTCGGGTATTCCAGCGTCGTGATCGCAGGGTTTCTGCTAACAGCCGTGCCAAACTGGACAGGGCGTTTGCCTGTTTTGGGCTGGCCGGTCATGGTTTTGGCAGGGATATGGGTGGCAGGGCGCATCGCGATATTCGTGTCGGAATGGTTGCCGACAATTGTCGCACCGCTGATCGATTCCGCCTTCTTGGTCGTCCTTGGAGCCGTACTGGCACGCGAGATCATCGCCGGTAAAAACTGGCGAAACCTCATGGTTCTGGGCGTCGTCGCCCTGCTGGCCATAGCAAACGGCATATTCCATTACGAATCCCTTAACGGGACCGCTTACGGCGGCTATGGCATTCGATTGGGCGTTGGCACCATCATTTTCCTGATCATCCTGATCGGCGGACGTATCATCCCCAGCTTCACTCGCAACTGGTTGGTACGCCAAGGCCCCGGCCCCCTGCCCACCCCCGTTAACCGTTTTGACATGTTTGCAATCGGCATCGCCGTAGCCACCCTTGTGACATGGATGATCGCCCCCGAATTCATCGGCGTGCGCATCCTTAGCGCCCTCGCCGCCGCTACCCACGCGATACGTGTCGCTCGATGGGCTGGCTGGCGCACACTGTCCGAGCCGTTGGTGCTAATCCTGCACATCGGATACGCGTTCATACCGCTGGGTTTCCTGCTGTTGGCCATTGGCGACGGCACCCAAATCCCGCATGCGTGGATGGTCGGCGTTATCGGCGTGATGACAATGGCCATGATGACGCGCGTAAGCCTTGGACACTCGGGGCGTCCGCTGGCGTCGAGCAAACCCACATGGGCTATTTACGTCGCCGTTGTTCTGGCGGCATTACTGCGGGTCACCGTCGGGTTCCTGCCGGAGCAAACCTATCTGCTATACGCGTCCGCAACCATGTGGGTAGCAGCCTTCGCGGGTTTCGCCATTGTGTACTACCCGATACTGGCAAAACCGCGCGTTTAGTAACGTTATCTGACAAACTGAAAAAAGAGCTTGGCATCAATCGCAACGCTGTTCATATTTCGAAAAGAGATATTGTAGCGTCTGATTCTCCATTGGAAAAAGAGAAATGCCATGCCGACCAGCTTCTTCTCCGCCGCAGGGAAATTCCATCGTGGAAACCTGCACACCCATTCAACCAATTCGGACGGCGTTCTTCCCCCCGGGGAAGTCTGCCGCCGATATCAGGCCGAAGGATATGATTTCATTTCGCTGACGGATCACTTCGTCGGGTTGTTCGATTATCCGATCACGGACACAACGCCCTTCCACAATGGACATTTCACGACCATCCCCGGGGCTGAACTGCACACCGGCAAGATGGAGAACGGCCACATTTGGCATATTTTGGCGGTTGGGCTGCCGCATGATTTCACCCCGCCGAATGCACCATATTTACACTCGGTGGAAGACTCGGAATTCGGCGCCAGTATTGCACAGCGCGCCCGTGATGCCGGAGCGTTCGTTACCATCGCGCATCCGCATTGGTCCGGAATGAGCGAGGCCGACGCCCGCTCCATTACCGCCGCCCACGCGGTGGAGATTTACAACTACGGCTGTGTCGTTGACAATGATCGTGGCGAGGGTTTCCTAACGCTGGAACATCTGCTGAACAACGGGCGCAAATTGAACATGGTCGCCACGGACGACGCGCATTTCAATACACCCGATTTCTTTGGCGGCTGGGTCATGGTCAAAGCAACACAAAACACCCCCGAAGCCCTTTTGACGGCCCTTAAAGCGGGCGAGTATTACTCTAGCACCGGACCACAAATCAACGATATCCGGATGACCAAGGACGGCATCGAGGTGGACTGCTCCTCGGCGGCGACCATAATCGTTCAGGGTCAGGGACCATCCATGGCAACCCAGCACGGGCAATCGATGACCACCGCCCAGCTTTCACTGGAGCGACTAAGCGACTCGCCGTGGGTGCGCGTAACCGTTATTGATCGCGCCGGAAAACGGGCATGGTCAAATCCGATCTGGCGTGAAAGCTAAGCAACTTGTGAGTGGCTTAGCTTTCGTAAAAACTCGGTAAATCTCCAGATGCCCGGCACCCGCTAGAAATTCACGGTCGGGCGACCAAAGCCCCTCGCATTTAAAAAAGGCTGCGGTAATGAGGTAAGTGTTCGCAATTAAATGCGGACAGGTCCAGAACGCCACGCAAAAAAACCGGGGCGATCTTGCCGCCCCGACGTTGGATTATCGGACATTTCAGATCGGTGAAGGTGCCGAGACCTGTGTCATTATCTTGTCGTCCCATTCTCCGCTTACTATGACATGGGCCAATCCCCCAAGCAGTACGGCCTCGATCAGATTGTGGGTCACATAGGCGTAAGTGCCGGGCTGAACGAAGGTATAGATCGCCGCCGCCGCCGACCCACCGCGCACGAACCACGTTTCGATATTGGTGGCCGGATCATCGTCAAAGCCGCCGGTTTCCCAGACATAATCGCCGTGGCCGCCAATCAGGTGGGGGCGCGAATCGCGGTTTGCCTGCGCATGGATAAACAGCACCGTCTCGCCCACCTTGGCGGTCATCGCATTGTCACCCGTCAGAGCGTTTTCAGCGCCGTTGAACACCACATGCGTCGGGATCAGCCTGCGCATCGCCTCCAGTGAGTCGCTGAAATTCTCCATTGCTGTCTGACGTCAGCACCTATGGAACAGATTTACGTTATTGAATAAGGGAGGGTTT
>CAKZNY010000373.1 GCA_937132145.1 uncultured Paracoccaceae bacterium
GTGCGGCCTCGGACTCTCCGTTTTCAGCTAAGCGTTGCAGCTCATCCATCATTTGTCGCAATTGTTCGTTGCCACCGGGCGGTTGCGCTGTGTCGGCAAACTCGCGGTTCTGCTCGGCCTCGGCTGCCAGCATTTCCAGATATTCGTCCGTCGCATCGCGCAGTTCGTTCATCAGTTTGGTAATTTCCGCCTGTTCAGCTTGCTGCTCGATCGCTTGCAGCAATTTCTCTTGTGCGCGGCGCAGGCGTTCCCGCGCACTTCCAAGGTCTCCGTCCTCCAAAAACACGGCGATTTCCCAGAATGCATCCGTAATCTCGGCCCGCTCCTCTGCCGAAACTCCGTCTTTCATCATCCCTTCATACCGCCGAATGGTCGTGCGAATTTCAGATACGAGCCACTGGACAACGCCAAATCGCTTGGCATATTTGTCACCGCTTTAAGCACCTGCAAAACCCGTTTGTCATTTTCCGGCGACCACAGCAAATCCCGCCGCTGCTCGGCAAAAGCTGCTGCCAGCGGCACGTAAAACCGCTTGCCGGGCAAGGTGCCAAAAGTCTGAACCTCGCCGATTTGCCCCGCCGCGTCGCGCACATTCAGCGTAATCGTCACGGGCATTCCCACCCAGATGTCTTTGCTGAAATCCTCAATCAAAACCTCGGAAATATCATCCGTTGCGCCGCGAAACGGCAACGGCAAGCTCGCGATCAGCGGTGCGCGTGCGACCGGTTCCGGCGCAAGCCCGAACCGCCGATCCACGTGCACCAGATCCGACGTAATTTGCGCAGTTCCCGCCACTATGCCGTAGTCATCCGTCGCCTTGAACGGCAACCTCAGCGCCCCTGAAGTTGTCTGTCCAAACGCCTCGATCACGATCACATTGGGGCCGCGGTCATCCGCCGCGATTATCCGCCAAGAATCCAGCACGGTGGTGCCGTCCAAGACCTCCAGATCACCCGATTGCGTCACGGTTACGCTTGCATTTCGCACCGTAGTTTTATCGCCGGAAAACACCGATCCAACCTCGGAAATGCTCTCGATCAAGGTCACATCGTCGGAGCCACCGTAAACCTGCATCACAATCTGCGTGCCGACCGGAAGGTTCAGAATAACCCCGTCCGCCACCTCGCCAAGGTAAATCTGCGGCTTGCCTGTATAGGATGGAGGGGTCGCCCATGCCTCGATGCTTGCCTCAACGCCGCCCCCCAAAACCGGCAGCGAAATCGCATTCTTAACGGATGTTAACCCACCGGAGGGCGCAAAAAATACGGCCACGGTCGCGCTAACGAGCGCCATCAAACGCAAGCCGTACCGGTCAAACGAAGCCAGCCGTAAATCCGGTGGGGCCGGCAATAATTGCACCGCCCGCGCCGCCATTTGCGTCTGATGCTGTTCCCAAAGCGCACGGGTTAACGCATCCTCCGTTCCGGCGGCCGACTGGTCTCGCAACGACGCCAATGGGCCGCTCCCTCCGTCAAGGCGGTCGATCGCGGCCGAACGGTTTGGGGGTTTCAGGCCGCGCAGACCGATAAACAAACACGCGACACCGCCCAGCAGTACCGACAAAACCAGCCCACGGCCCACATTCGGTGAAACCAGATTCAGGCCATCAAAGGCAACAAATGCATAGGAAAATAACGTGAGCGTCCAGAGTGGCCAGAACCGGCGCGCCAGAATTTCCAGCCATAACGCGGCACGTGACAAGGCCAAGCGAAACCGCAAAGCCCGCATGATGCTCCCGTATCTTTTGTCAACGTAACGCGCCCAAAGCTGGTTCATTCCGCCATCCCGATTGCGCGTGCGGGTCATTTTCGACTCACGCCATCCAGTCTGGAATGGTATCGCGATTAATCATTTCTTCATAGGTCGGACGTGCCCGAACCACGGCGAATTGATCACCTTTGACCAACACCTCGGGGATGAGGGGGCGCGAGTTATATTCGCTTGCCATCACCGCCCCGTATGCTCCGGCCGAGCGTAACGCCAGCAAATCGCCAGCCTCCAGCGTTGGCATATCGCGATCTTTCGCAAAAGTATCGCCGGTTTCACAAACCGGACCAACGATGTCGTGTGGCGTAAGTTCCGCGCCAATTTCGGGTTCGATAACGGGGATAATATCGTGATATGCCTCGTACATCGCAGGGCGGATCAGGTCGTTCATGCCAGCGTCTACGATCAGGAAATCACGCCCCTCGCCTTCTTTACGATACACAACCGAAGTCACCAGCAATCCGGCATTACCCGCAATCAAGCGCCCCGGCTCAATCTCAATTTCACAGCCAAGATGGCCAACAGTCCGCCGGATCACGTCACCATATTCCATCGGCAACGGTGGCGCCTCATTCGAGCGCTTGTAAGGAATGCCAAGCCCACCGCCCAGATCGAGCCGCCGAATGTTGTGCCCGTCCGCCCGCAAGATTTCAGTCAACTCGGCGACCTTGTTGAAAGCGTCCTCATAAGGTTGCAGTTCCGTAATCTGGCTGCCGATATGCACGTCGATCCCGACAACCTCCAGCCCTTTCAGGCTTGCCGCCTCGGCGTAAACTTCACGGGCTTTGGATATCGGGATGCCAAACTTGTTCTCGGATTTTCCCGTCGCAATCTTCGCATGCGTCTTGGCGTCCACATCAGGGTTCACGCGCACTGTAATCGGCGCAACTTTGCCAAGCGACAGTGCCACCTCGTTCAACACCCGCATTTCGGGCTCGCTTTCCACGTTAAACTGGCGAATGCCGCCCGTTAACGCCGCCGCCATTTCCTCGCGGGTTTTGCCCACACCGGAAAATACGATGTGTTCCCCCGGCACCCCCGCCGCAATCGCGCGGGCGTATTCGCCGCCCGACACCACATCCATGCCAGCGCCCATCGCCGCCATAATCCGCAACACGGCCATGTTGGAATTGGCTTTCATCGCATAGCAAATAAAGTGGTCCATACCCGCAAGCGCCTCGTCAAACACCTGATAATGGCGCTCCAGTGTCGCGGTCGAATACACATAAAACGGCGTGCCAACAGCCGAGGCTATCTCGCTTATCGAAACATCCTCGGCATGCAGCGCGCCGTTGCGGTAGATAAAGTGGTCCATCAAGCTTGATCCATATGGCTAAATCAGGCCTTAGGTATAAAGGATAGGGTCGGCGCAGGCCAACCCCGAAATCACCTATTCCACGTGGATATGATAAACCGACCAGACCCACCAATCGTCGTTCATGTCGGCCAAATCCGCGCGATCAGCCCGCGGGAACACCACATGTATCGGGCCAAAATCACCGATTGCAAAGGGGATTCCATCGCGTTTCAGGGCCACAACTGCGCCAGCCGCATATGCCTCCGCCAGCGGTATATCAACGGCGTACCCGTTGAGCGCCCGAATGGTTACGACCTCGCCCATCGCGCCGACAGATTCCAGCACGTCTTTCAGCAACGGCCCCTCAAATGCGTAAACAAGGCCACCCTTAGGAAAATCCGCGTTCACCGTAACCTGCGGGAGCGCCTGTAATGTGGCCACATCAAATTGCGCGGCCTTATCAAAAGTGATGCCGTTAAACATAAAAAACTTATCGACGTCTTCCGAGCTTCCGTGCCGTGTCGGCAATGCCACATTTCCAGTGACGGTCAGAATAACGGTGCCCCGAAACTCCCCCTGACGCCAAACTTCAGCGGCAGGTGACTGGCTGGCCACAGTAGCAATTATCCCGATAATCAGTGCACGTAAGAAATTTCTCATTAAGTGGTCCCTTTATATATTTGGAACAGCACAAATGATCAGTTGGCGTTCTCGTTTACGGAGGACGGATGTGTTGGCGGAGCCTTAATTCCGCAAGAGGCGGTTGCTCCGAGCAGTACAATCCCGATCAATAACAGAATTGCCCTCATTTCAACTTCCCGTTCCAACGTGCAATTTGCTGGCGGACCTGATCTGGTGCTGTTCCACCATAACTTGCCCTACTCGCCACAGAGTTGTCTACCCCTAATACCGAATAAACGCTCTGGTTGATTTCTGGATGCGCCGATTGCATCTCTTTCAGCGACAATTCCGGCAAATCGCAACCTTTGTCCTCGGCCATTTTCACCAAAGCCCCCGTCGCGTGGTGTGCATCCCTGAACGGCAAGCCAAGTTCACGTACCAACCAATCCGCCAGATCGGTCGCTGTCGAGAACCCCATCGCCGCCGATTTGCGCAAACTTTCGACGTTTGGTTTCATGTCGCCAACCATTCCGGTCATCGCCGCTAACGCCAACATCAAGCTGTCAGCGGCATCAAACACCTGTTCCTTGTCTTCCTGCATGTCCTTGGAATAGGCCAGCGGCAAACCTTTCATAATCGTCAGCAGCGCGACCAGTGATCCAGTGATCCGGCCAACCTTGGCGCGAATCAGTTCCGCCGCATCAGGGTTTCTCTTTTGCGGCATGATGGACGAACCAGTCGAGAACCGGTCCGATAGACGCACGAAACTGAACTGGGCCGAGGACCAGATCACCAGCTCCTCGGCGAGCCGCGAAAGATGCGTTGCGCAAATCGAGGCGCAGGACAAAAACTCCAACGCGAAATCCCGATCTGACACCGCATCAAGCGAATTCGCTGAAGGTCGGTCAAAGCCCAGTGCCTTCGCCGTCATATCCCGATCAATCGGATAGGCAGTGCCTGCCAATGCCGCCGCACCCAGCGGAGATTCGTTCATCCGCACCCGCGCATCCTGCATCCGCGATTTGTCCCGCGCGAACATCTCGACGTAGGCCATCATGTGATGCCCCCACGTCACCGGCTGCGCCACCTGCAAATGCGTAAAACCCGGCATCACAATATCCGCGCCAGCTTCAGCCTGACCCAGCAACGCCTTCATCAGCGCATCAAGTGCCTCAATCACCACATCAAACTGTTCGCGCGTCCACAGCTTGAAGTCCGTCGCCACCTGATCGTTCCGCGAGCGTCCCGTATGCAACCGCCCAGCTGGCTCCCCTATCAAATCCTTCAGGCGCGACTCGACATTCATATGAATATCTTCAAGTTCTTTAGAAAAGGTAAACTTGCCGGTCTCGATTTCTGACAATACCGTGAGCAGGCCTTCCCTGATCGCCTCGCCATCACTATCAGTAATAATACCACAGGCAGCCAACATCGCCGCGTGGGCGCGGGAACCCTCGATATCCTGCCGAGCCATACGTTTGTCGAAATCAATCGAGGCGTTGATCGCCTCCATGATCGCATCCGGCCCGGCGGCAAACCGCCCGCCCCACATTGCATTCGATGATTTTTTGTCTGACATTAGAGATACCTGTTCAATCCGCGAGGCCAAAATGAAAAGACCCCTTCTTACTGCCCTGCTATACGCCGCTCTGACTTTGGGTGCAAACCCTGCGGCAGCAATTGATCCCGAAACCCGTCAGGTCATTCTGGACATGCGGGTAAACGACATGCGGAAGATGAAAATCCTTGTCGAGGCTGCCGCGCCGATCACCACGGAATTCGAAGATGTAGACGGCAACAAAATGACCTTTGCCGACACCGATGGCCAGTTCCGACTGGTCAACTTCTGGGCCACATGGTGCGCGCCGTGCCGCGAAGAAATGCCCGCGCTCGACGCTTTGCAGGTAGAGATGGGCGGCGAAAACTTTCAAGTCATGACCATCGCCACAGGCCGCAACCGCCTGTCAGGTATCCTCAAATTCTATGCCGAGGCCAACGTCACCAACCTCCCCATCTTGCTGGACCCAAAAGGTAAACTGGCAACCCGCATGGGTGCTTTAGGGTTACCAGTCACCATTTTTCTAAACCGAGAGGGTCGCGAAATCGCGCGCCTAACCGGTGGCGCTGATTGGTCGAGTGAAAATGCTATGGCCGTTTTGCAGGCGCTAATGGATGCAGAGTGAAACTGAACCCCTTTTGTATCAGCTTTTCATCCAATTCATGTTAACTTTTTCGAACATTGTAAGAACATATCGCGAAAATTTACGAACCTTTAACTTTTTAGACCCCAAATAGACTCAGAAACCATGAGCTATCGGAGGTCGTGATGGCTAGCGCCAGCAAACAGATTACCAGAAATGCGGACATCCCGGCCGTAATGTCGAACACCCTGTTCAATCTTGAGGCCACCCGCGTTGCCGCCGCCCTGAGCGACAACCGGATGGAGTTATTCTACCAGCCAATCATACGCTCAGGCAGCAATAATTTTGTGGCTTTCTACGAGGGGTTGGCCCGCATCCGAATGCCCGGAGGCGCTATAATTTCGGCTGGCCAGTTCATGCCTTTCATCGAAAATACCGCGCTCGGAACCAAGCTGGATCGCCGCATTTTATGCTTGGCCTTAAAGCAGCTAGCAAACAATTCAGACATCCGTCTGTCAATCAACATGAGTGTGCTTTCCATGCGAGATACCGGTTGGCTGGATATCCTTGAATCCGCCAGTTCAGGCATTTGCGAACGCCTGATTATCGAGATAACCGAAGGCGCGGCCATGTCTGATATTGAATTGACCACCGCCTTTATGCACCGCGTTCGCCGCAAACATTGCAGCATAGCGTTGGACGATTTCGGAACCGGCGCGACATCCTTTCGGTACTTCAAAGACTTCCGCTTCGACTTCGTTAAAATCGACGGATTATTCATTCGTGATCTTTGTTATGACAAAGACAATCAAGTGCTGGTTCAGGCCCTCATCGACATCAGCAAACACTTTGACATGGTGACAGTGGCAGAATTCATTGAAACCGACGGCGAGGCTGAAATGGCCACAAAACTAGGAATCGACTGCTTGCAAGGATACCTGATCGGTAAGCCAGCCGCCCAACCGATCGCCCCGTTCCAAAAATCCGAACTGAACCAAAAAATTGCCGGATAATTTAGGACTTGTCTACCAACTTACTAAGTTGTTCCTGCATCTGAGCAAGCTGCACTTTCAAATCGCCAAGTTCAACATCCGACGTTTCTTGGGTATCCGCCTTAGCCTCGGCTGGCCCCGTCTCGGTTTCTGCCGCTGGCGTAAACATACGCATAGTGCCTTCGAACCATTCCATATTTTTCTTTGCCAACGCCTCAAAACCAGCTATTGCAGGGGCACCGGCCATCGCGCCTTGCATTTGGTCGCGAATACCATCCTGATTTTTCGTAAACGCATCCATCGAAGCCTCGAGATATCCGGGTACAAACCCCTGAACCGAGTCTCCATATAGGCTGATCAATTGGCGCAGGAACTTGGTGGGCAACATGTTGTGCCCCTTGCTTTCCTCTTCAAAAATAATCTGGGTCAGAACAGATCGCGTAATATCCTCGCTGGACTTCGCGTCAATAACAACAAAGTCCTGTCCCTCGCGAACCATTTCGGCCAAATGGTCCAGCGTTACATAACTCGATTTTTTGGTATTGTATAAACGACGGTTGGCATACTTCTTGATGACAATGGTTTCTTCGCTAGTATCGTTTTTATCGGCCATTACGGAACCCTTCTGATGACGCCCTGCGGCCTATTGTTACCAACAATCTAATACAGTATTTCGCAACTGCAACGAAAATATCGCATGCGCGAACACGGTGCGCCATGGTATGCTGCTGTAATTAACGAATGTTACGCACGAAATGGCGCAAAAGACTCCCCCTCCGACCGGCAAAAACCCGCTTCCGGATACGCCCGAAGAACAATATCTGGATTTATGGGAGGAGAATATCCGGCTAATTATCGCCAGTGGTCCCATCCCAAAAAACCCATGGCAAAAATGACTGAAAACCCCCGACACAGAATCTGACACCCATCCCCGTTAATTTTTCATTTAAGCGCAGCGCTAGTCGGGTACCGAAGTGCCATCACAAATGCGGTTAATTCCGATTTCGCTAATTTCGAGTGGCAACCCGATCTTGCCCAACAAGTAACATCTATCGCTGATCCGAACCCAGCTCAGCTTTGCCGACCCGCGATTGAACGCATGCTGGCGATGCTTTCAGGGGTGGAAAAATGGCGAACACACCCATATCGGCGGGCCGCCACGGACCCAACGGTTATATGGTCGAAAGGCTCTTCGCGTTTGCTTGACTTCGGTGCCTGCCCCGAGGCAACAAACCCCATTGGTCCGCCAGTGCTTGTTGTCCCCTCCTTGATCAACCGCGCCTATATTCTGGACTTGAACAAAAACTGTTCGTTGCTCCGATATTTTGCCGCTCAAGGATTACGTCCGTTACTTTTGGACTGGGGAAGCCCATCGGATGTCGAGCGCGAATTTGACTTGAATTCTTATACTACACGCGATTATTGCCTGCCCTCAAGGTTTCCCGCACACTAACAGACAAGCCAATCGGCGTGTTAGGATATTGTATGGGGGGCACGCTTCTCGCCGGCATTTTATCCCTTCAAAACGCCGATGTGGGGGCTTTTGCAACGATTGGTTCTCCGTGGGATTTTTCTGCAAGCAGGGGTGTCACGGCAACATTGCGATCAAAGACGACAGGGCCACAACCCGCGGAAATGATCGAAAATATGGGCAGACTTTCGGAATGATCCCGACAGAATTCTTCCAGAAACTGTTCGCGCTGATCAACCCGATGCAAGCTGCCGTAAAGTTTCGCAAACTGGACAACATGGAATTAAACAGCCCCGCCGCAATTCATTTCGTGGCTATCAAGGACTGGCTGTCTGACGGCGTACCACTTGTGACCCCAAGTGCTAAAGGCATTTTCATAGACTGGAATTTGAACAATGCCACAGCAAACGGGAGTTGGAAGTTTCAGGGTAAGCCAATCAATTTATCCGCGATCAGGCAACCGACTCTTAACGTCTGCGGTCTACGCGACAGCATGAACCAGTTTGATGTCGCTGCGGCAATGGCTCGGAAAATTTCCAATGCAAAACTGCTTACACCGGACACCGGACACGGGGCATGTGGGAATGATTGTCGGCTCCAAGACTCGTGAAACCGTATCGGAACCCGTGTCAAAGTTCTTTACGGACAATCTATAGCCTCGCTCATCTTACCGAATATTACGTACTTTATGCATTTTAAGAAATTTTATTGCGCTGCGTTGCGCAATAAGCCACACTGCGAATCACACTATCTGGGCATGACAAAAGGAATATCCCGTGACCAATATCGTAATTGCTTCCGCCGCGCGAACCGCCGTTGGAAGTTTTCTGGGATCGTTTGCAAACACGCCAGCGCATGATCTGGGGACAGCTGCCATCAAAGCCGTTTTGGAGCGCGCAGGTGTTGACGCAGCGGACGTATCCGAAACCATCCTCGGACAGGTTTTAACCGCAGGTCAAGGGCAGAATCCGGCGCGGCAGGCGCATATAAATGCAGGGTTGCCGATTGAAAGCGCCGCGTGGAGCATTAATCAGGTTTGCGGGTCCGGCCTGCGGGCGGTGGCGCTCGGCGCGCAGCATATCATGCTTGGCGACGCTGAAATTGTCGTGGCTGGCGGTCAGGAAAACATGTCGCTTTCTCCGCATGTCGCGAACCTGCGCTCGGGCCAGAAGATGGGCGATATGAAGTTCATCGATTCGATGGTCAAGGACGGGCTTTGGGATGCTTTCAACGACTATCACATGGGCACAACGGCTGAAAATGTTGCCGAAAAATGGGGAATTGATCGCGAGACGCAGGACGCCTTCGCTGTCGCCTCGCAAAACAAAGCCGAGGCGGCCCAAAAGGCTGGCAAGTTTGTTGACGAGATTGTGCCATTCACCATAAAGACTCGCAAAGGCGAGATTGTGATCGATAGCGACGAATACATCCGCCACGGCGCCACCATGGAATCAATGCGGAAACTGCGGCCTGCATTTGCGAAGGATGGCTCGGTTACGGCGGCGAATGCTTCCGGCTTGAACGACGGTGCGGCGATGACGTTGTTGATGACAGCCGATAATGCGGCAAAACGCGGGATCACACCGATGGCGCGAATTGCATCTTATGCAACCGTTGGGCTTGACCCCTCGATCATGGGGGTCGGGCCTATTTACGCCAGCCGGAAAGCCTTGGAAAAAGCCGGATGGGATGTCGGAGAGCTTGATCTTATTGAGGCAAACGAGGCCTTCGCGGCGCAGGCTTGCGCGGTCAACAAAGACATGGGCTGGGACCCGGAAATCGTTAACGTCAACGGTGGTGCAATCGCGATTGGCCACCCAATTGGTGCGTCTGGCGCTCGCATTTTAAACACGCTGCTATTCGAAATGCAGCGGCGCGATGCGAAAAAGGGTCTTGCCACGCTGTGTATCGGCGGCGGCATGGGCATCGCTATGTGCCTCGAGCGCGACTGAAATCAACATCTAGGGGAATAAAATGGGACGTATTGCATTGGTCAGCGGTGGCACGCGCGGCATAGGCGCGGCTATCTCGATCGCACTGAAAGACGCGGGCTATACCGTCGCCGCAACATATGCCAGCAACGGCGAAGCGGCCGCCAAGTTCACCACCAAAACGGGCATTCAGGCATATAAATGGTCCGTCACTGACTATGATGAATGCGTGGAGGGCATCGCCAAAGTTGAAGCCGATCTCGGCCCAATCGAGGTGCTGGTGAACAACGCTGGCATCACGCGCGACGGCATGTTTCACAAAATAACGCCGCAGCAGTGGAAAGAAGTTATCGACACCAATCTGACCGGCGTTTTCAACATGACCCACCCGATCTGGACAGGCATGCGCGACCGCAGCTTTGGGCGCGTTATCAACATCAGTTCGATCAACGGCCAAAAAGGGCAGATGGGACAGGTTAACTATTCGGCTGCCAAAGCTGGAGACCTGGGTTTCACCAAAGCATTGGCGCAGGAAGGCGCATCCAAAGGCATCACCGTTAACGCAATTTGCCCGGGGTATATAGGAACAGAAATGGTTCTCGCTGTTCCTGAAAAAGTTCTTAACGAAAAGATCATTCCACAGATACCTGTCGGGCGACTGGGCGAACCAGAAGAAATCGCACGTTGCGTGGTATTTCTTGCATCTGATGATGCGGGATTTATCACTGGCTCGACTTTGACAGCAAATGGTGGGCAATTCGTGGTTTAACCTGCGACAGACGGATACCGCCGTGCGCGGCGGCACATTCCGTCGCGTATTTATTTTGAAATGACGATTTCCAACGCTATGGAAACATGATTTAGAGAGTGTTAAGCGTAAGACATTAACAGGACATCACCATGAAAATCGGCATTCTAGAAACCGGTGAAATCAGCGACGATTTGTTGGGCAAGC
This sequence comes from uncultured Paracoccaceae bacterium, assembly GCA_937132145.1. GTDB lineage: Bacteria > Pseudomonadota > Alphaproteobacteria > Rhodobacterales > Rhodobacteraceae > NORP23. The sequence goes on from CAKZNY010000373.1 coordinate 11,176, forward strand.
ACGGCGATTACCCCTCTATGTTTGCGCGCCTTTTGCATACCATCGACCCTGATGTGGATTTCTTCAGCGTTAAAATCCTGAACGGTGAATTGCCAAAAAGCCCTGATGATGCAGACGGTTGGATCATCACCGGATCGAAGTTCGGCGTTTACGAGGACTTGCCTTGGATAGAGCCTTTGAAAAAGTTCATCCGAACCTCGATTGATCACAAGATACCTCTGGCAGGAATCTGTTTCGGTCACCAGATATTGGCTGAGGCTTTGGGCGGTAAAGTCGAAAAATCTAAAAAAGGTTGGGGGCTTGGCGTGCATGATTACATTGTCGAGGCTAAACCGACTTGGATGCGTGGCCTCAATGACGTGTTTTCTGGCCACGCGGTACATCAGGACCAGATCACCAAGTTGCCAGAAACGGCGACGGTGATTGCCAGCTCTGAATTCTGTCCCTACGCGGCGCTGGTTTACGGAGATCCGGAAAATCCGGATGCACTAAGCGTTCAACCGCACCCGGAGTTTTCAGCTGATTTCGTTGATGACTTGATCGAATTGCGTGTACCGGAAGTGTTTTCCGAAGTCGATGCAAGCAAGGCGCGTGCGACTTTGGGCCTGCCGGTTCACAATGAAGATTGGGCCTTATGGATTCATAAATTCCTGGACCTCGCGGCCACACATGACAAAAAATGACACGGAATCACGCCTTCACATGCAGGGTATTCGGTTCTGTTTCGCCGAACAGGCAATACGCCACAGCCAGCTCGATTTTATTGCTGGCTGCGCTCGCTAATCGTTAAACCTGAGCAGCGATCCGCTCGATCTCTTCTTTGAGACGTAACTTTTCCTTTTTAAGGTCAGCGACGTTCAAATCGTCGGACCCAGGACTTCGTTGCTCAACTTCAATTTTGCCAGAAAGGGACTCATGTTTCTTACGTAGCTCGGACAGATGCGAAGTCAGGCTCATTTTACTCTCCTTATTTGAGTTGTGGTAATGAATCTATCTCACCATAAAAGATATGCATTGTCATCAAATCTTCAAGGAAAAGTTTTTCACATATTGCCAGGGAATGGCTAAAATTCCTGTGAACGGGTTCACATGTGCGTTGGTCGAAAGCATGGCGATGACGCCTCCTAAAGTGATTCCAGCCAAGCCGATAAGGGTTGTCTGGGTTGGCACCTCGTTAAACCAGAAATACCCGACGGGAATGGCAAACACGATATTAAAATAAAAGAATGGCGCCAGCACCGACGCATCCGCGCGGTTATATGCTGCCACCGTAAGAAAGTGGCAAATCGCCGAGACAGCGCCCAGCGCCACGATATATATCAGACTTTGCATTGAAATGCTGGGGATCCCGTTCCAGAACGCCAACGGGGCAACCATTAACGATCCCAAAATGCACTGAACCACCAAGGTCGAGAATGCATCACCGCAAGCGCAAGCTCGCCGTGTTGCGGCCAGATACGCACCAAGTAGCGTTCCGCCGAGCAGCGCCATAAAGGTGCCTAGTTCTAAACTGCCTTCGGGCCGTAAAATCACGTATGCACCTGCGAAGCTCAGCAATGCGCCTGTGAAACGAAAGCCATCCATTTTTTCTTTGTATAGCAATACCGAAATCAAGGAGGCCACAACGGGGGCAATCAGGAAGCCACCGACAGCTTTCGCGAGCGGCACAACGGATAATGCAAAGATTAACGAGGTCATCGCCCCCATCATCAGCCCTGTTCGAAACACTTGCCCGAGGCGGTCATGGCGCGGGATTTCGATTGGTTTTTTGAAGACAAACGCAATGCCTAACGCGATGACACCTGCTACGAAGTAGCGTGAAAAGGTGATGAAAAACGCCGTTTGGTCTGCCCCGAGTGCTTTTGAAAACCCGTCCGTCAGCGGGGTTAACGCCATCGCGGCCATCAAAAGTCCAACACCTATTTTCATTCAACCTCACCCGAAACAACTACCTTAGGTAGATATTCGTTAATTTATGGTAAAGTTACATTACTATAGGTTGAGTATTTCGCAATATGTTTCGCACGTCGGGCCGAAAAGAATCTTCGTCTTTTGAATGCGCTGTTCCCGTATGCAGTATCAATGGTGCGAGAAGTTTTAGCGCACCGGCGGCCCCTTTGCGCGCCCGCACGATCACACGCCCCGCGGCACGCCCTTCACGGGCGCAAAGTGGCAGAATACGGACATCCCCTGCCTTGCCATCCAGTGCTGCAAGAATATCCGCCAGCTGCTCGGCTCGGTGGATGATTGTGAAATACCCCTTGGGTTTCAGGCGACGCAGGCCAACAGCGATCCAGTCGCGCAACTGTGCCTCCCCAATCCGGTGCGCGGTATCGCGGCCAGCATCTGACGGCGGTGAACTGGCTGATGCCTCGAAAAACGGCGGATTAGTAAACACATGATCGAATGACGCGGTGCAAATCGGGTCTTGCATGTCCAGAAGGTCGCCATCATGAACCGTAAATTCCAGCCCGTTATCCGCAGCATTTCGCCGCGCGAGGTCTGCGTAATCGGCCTGAATTTCCAAGCCGTGCGCCTCAAGCCCCGCAACCCTTTTGCACAGGCACGCCAGCGCTGTTCCGGCACCGCACCCCAGTTCCAGCACGCTTTGGCCAGCTTTTGCCTTAACCGCTGCTGCAAGAAATACCGGATCCGTCGCCGCGCGGTAGCCGTTTTTGGGTTGCCAAATCGTGATCGCTCCGCCCAGAAAGTCGTCCTGCGTCAACTGGTCACCGGTGAAACTCATCGGTCTTCCAAAAGGTCGATCTCATTGTCTTTAAGGATAGCACGGGCCCGAAAGTTGTGCGCATCGGCCACCATCAAGCGGCGCGGGAACAATCCGATGCCCCCTTCGAGCACACTCATGTTTACGTCCAGCACAAACGCCTCTATATCTTCGCCTCGAAGCAATGCTGTCGCGAATGCGATGGTCGTTATGTCGTTGGTTCGCAAAATTTCTTTCATGGCCGTAACCTAGGGCCTGAAGGGATGCGCGTCGAGACCGCAAACAAAGGAAAAGATCACTATGTCGGGAAATACCGGTCCATTTGAGCGAATGCAAAGCGTGCTAGCCGACGACATGGACGCCGTGAACACCCTGATCCGCACCCGCATGGCCAGCAAACATGCCCCGCGCATTCCCGAAGTGACGGCGCATCTGGTCGAGGCAGGCGGCAAACGTCTGCGCCCGATGCTGACGTTGGCCGCCGCGCGGATGTGTGGGTATGCAGGCGAGGATCATGTGAAACTGGCCGCCACTGTTGAATTTATCCACACTGCGACCCTTCTGCACGACGATGTTGTCGATGAAAGCGGCCAGCGACGCGGGCGTCCTACGGCGAACCTGTTGTGGGATAACAAATCCTCCATTCTGGTTGGGGATTACCTGTTCGCCCGATCCTTCCAGTTGATGGTTGAAACGGGTCGCCTTAAGGTTCTGGATATCCTTGCGAATGCCTCGGCCGTTATTGCCGAGGGCGAAGTCCTGCAACTTACCGTCGCGCAAAATCTGGCTACGACCGAGGAGATTTACCTTCAGGTCGTGCGTGGCAAAACTGCCGCCTTGTTTGCCGCTGCCTGCGAGGTTGGCGGCGAAGTCGCTGACGCCCCTCAAGATCAAATCGATGCGTTGCATGCCTACGGGGATGCGCTCGGTATCAGTTTCCAGATTGTTGACGACCTGCTGGATTACGGTGGGGCGAGCGCCTCGCTTGGTAAAAACACTGGGGATGATTTCCGCGAGCGCAAACTGACGATGCCGGTTATTCTGGCCATCGCCAAAGCCGAAACGATGGAGCGCGCCTTCTGGGTTCGAACCATCGAAAAAGGCAAACAGGAAGATGGCGATCTTGAGCATGCTATGAAGTTGATGGCCAAGCATGGCACGCTCGAAGAAACCCGTTTGAGGGCGCTGGATTGGGCGAATACGGCTAAAGCGGCACTGGCACCAATCCCTGAAAGCGAACTGCGTAACCTGCTGGAAGAACTCGCCGATTTCGTCGTTTCACGGATCGTCTAGACTTCGACGGAGGCGACCCACCATTCGGGGTGATTTACGCGAATTCTATTGGCCGCCTTAAAGGCATCTGCCTCTGACGAAAATAATCCGAAACACGTACCACCTGAACCACTCATCCGGCTAAGCGCACAGTTTTTCGTCGCCTCTATCGCGCGCAGAACTTCCGCAATGACCGGACAACATTCTATTGCCGGGGCTTGCATATCGTTCCGTTGCGCGCGCAGGTAATCAAACAAGTTATCGGCCGTTGTAAAGCGCGCCGGAATGCGCGACAGCGCGGTATTATCCCGCGCGTTCATCGCCGCGAAAACGGCGCCCGTTTCCACGCCCTGCCCAGCGTTCACCAGCACGATCCAGAATTTCGGCAGCGCGGGCAACGCCACCAACGCCTCGCCAATACCGGACATATGTGTCGCCACTTGCGCCATACAAACAGGCACATCGGCCCCAAGGGTGGTCAATTTTTCCAGCGATGGAACATCAACTTTCCACATTTTCGACAGAAGGCGAATACATGCCGCCGCATCGGAAGAGCCGCCCCCAATGCCAGAAGCAAGGGGGAGGTTTTTACGAAGTCGGATTTTCGCGCCGTTACCCGACAACAACCGCGCGGCGCGCATAACCAGATTATCGTCGCCAGCATCTAGGCCAGCACCGAATGGGCCGTCAATTTCCAATGTCAGATCGCTGGCGACGGTCACTTCCAGCACGTCCCCCACCGCCGGAAAAACCACGATGGAGTCGAGCAGATGCATTCCATCCTCGCGTCGCCCTGTCACATGCAGGCAAAGGTTAACCTTGGCGCGGGCCAGATCGGTCGGCATTAGTTTGCGGCTTCCTCTTCCAGAACGCCGTCCAGACCGATGTCCAGCTTGCGCTTGATCCGCTTCATATCCTCGGGGGCGGGATCAAACGACATTGCACGCCGCCACTGGAATTCAGCCTCGAGTTTGCGGCCAACCATCCACAGAACATCGCCCAGATGATCGTTCACGATGGGGTCAATGGGCAGCAATTCAGCGGCACGTTCCATTGGGGCCACGGCCTCGGCGAACTTGCCGACGCGGTACAGAACCCAGCCAAGCGAGTCGGTAATATACCCGTTTGATGGCATCCCCGCGACCGCCGTTTCGATCATCTCTTGCGCTTCTTCAAAATTGATCCCCATCTCGATGTACGAATACCCGATGTAGTTCAAAAAGAACGGCTGATCGGGGGATAATTCCAACGCGCGACGGAAATCTTTTTCGGCGGCGGGCCAATCTTTCAGGCGCTCGTAACCAATGCCGCGCGTGTAGAATAGCACCCAATGTTCGGTTCTAAATTCATCGACGTTCCCGATTGCCCGCGTGTATGCATCGACCGAATCCGCAAAATTTTCAACGCCGCGATAAATGTCACCAAGTGCGTTCAGGGCAAGAACATCATTGGGGAAACGGTCTGCCAAATCGACCAAAATTTTCGTTGCCCCCACCGTGTCGCCGGCGGCCCGTAAGGCTTCGGCGCGACCGATTTCTGCGTCTTTGAATGCAGGGGAATCCTCTGGAATAAGTGCGTATGCTTGCTCCGCCAAAATAAACTGCTCTTCCAGCTCCAATAGTTCGGCGACCAACAGCGCGGCGTCAGCAAAATCGGGCTGTAAATGCTGTGCGAGCCGAGCATATAACAGCGCGGTACGATCCGGTTCTCCACGGCTTAACGCATCGGCCAATGTGACAAATGCCTCGGACAAGCCGTATATCGGCACTTCAGCTTGCGTGAAACTTGGTAGCTTGCCGGCGGCAACATCTTCGCGCAACGCCAACAATTGTTCATTACCAAAACCACGCTCGATTGCATCGTTCAATACCTGCAAAGCCTCGTCGCTGCGACCAAGCTCTGAAAGGATTTCTACATGAATAACGATACTCTTACGGCTCAGGTGCAACGCACCGTTGCCATTGCCCCCTAGAATTTCGGCAGCCGCTTCGAAATTGCCCAGATACGCCTGCGCCAATCCTTTGTAATACTGCCCGTAAATCGCCAACGCATCGATATCTGACATCTTATCAAATGCCTTGAGACCTGCCTCGGTTTGCCCTGCACCAATTTTCAGCCATGCGTCCAGTAGCCCCCAAAGCAGTGGCGACAAATTTTCTTCGCCTTGCGCTAACGCAACTATCGCAGAATCGAAGTCCCCTTTTTGGGCAAAATCCGTAAGCGCAACCAGATCAACAAAAACATCCGCTTCGTTATTTGCGCGCATCACATGGGCGATTCCGGCAGCAGACCTGAAATCCCCTGCAGCAACAAAAGAGACCATCGC
>CAKZNY010000374.1 GCA_937132145.1 uncultured Paracoccaceae bacterium
CAAAGGAAGATCACTGTCATCTATGAACGCTGCAGAAAATGTGTCAAAGGCAGAATTTTGACCCGCAGTCGCCGTGGTATCCGCAAGCGCAGGTTCCGCTGTATCAACCAGCGTTTGTCCCGAAAACTCCACCCCTTCGGATGGTTCTTCAGGCGTTTCGGTGACCGCAGGTGTTTCGGTTATTCGAGGTTCCGTTGCCGTGTCGTTTTCACCGGAAGCTTGCGTGATTTCAGAACCCACATTCGGGGCTTCGGCTGCCGCTTCAACGGTCGGGGTGACGGCTATCACAGGCATTTCTATCATGGGCATGGCAGGCAAAGTAATAATCGGCGGCGCGTTTTCAGCGCTACCAATCTGGATATCGTTTGTCGGCATCGGCTCCATTTGTGAAACCGTATTCACAGGGGGGGCGGTTTCCGGCTCGATCGCCACCTCGGGTGTTGCGGCTCGAAGCGGTGCCGGATTACTGGAAAGTCGCGCAGGGCTAGGCGCATCCGTACTGACGGAAATACCGCTAGACGATTCCCCTGAATCAAGGATCGGCTGCGCGGGAGGATTCTCTAGCTCGGTCACAATGCTCGGAGCAGGACCTATTGGTACGATCCGTGGAAAAGCAATCGCGAGACCGATGAAAATAATGGCGATCAGGGTCAATCCAGCCAGCACCCCGCGAAGAAAGCCGCCTTTGGGTAAGATATTATTGTCGCCCATGGGCCAATTTCTCCAAAAAACCAGATCAGCCGTTCCAATAACCGCAGATCGTTGATAAACAACTTTAACGGCGCGGTGCGCGCACTTCCACCCAAATGTGGCCAGTGAGATTACGAAAGACAAACGATGTTGTTACTAATCGATAATTACGACAGTTTTACCTACAACCTCGTCCATTATCTTGGCGAACTGGGCGCGAATGTCGAGGTTAAACGCAATGACGAGATGGATGTGCAGGCCGCAATGGCGATGAACCCGTCGGCGATCATGCTTTCCCCCGGACCTCGTGATCCGGACCAAGCCGGAATTTGTTTGCCGCTGGTGCTGGCAGCCGCAGAAACCAAAACGCCCCTTATCGGGATTTGTCTGGGGCATCAAACCATCGGTCAGGTGTTTGGCGGAAATGTCGTGCGATGCGGTGAAATTGTGCATGGCAAGATGGGGCAGATGCATCATCTCGGTAAGGGATTGTTCAAGGGCCTACCCTCTCCATTTGCGGCCACGCGGTATCATTCGTTGATTGTAGAGCGCGAAACCCTGCCCGACTGTCTGGAAATAACAGCGGAACTGGAAGACGGGACCATCATGGGCTTGCAGCACAAAGAGTTGCCGATCCACGGCCTGCAATTCCACCCTGAATCGATTGCGTCGGAACATGGACACGCGATGCTGAAGAACTTTCTGGATATTGCCGGGGGCGGTAAATGAGCGATCTTAAAGAATATATCGAAAAGGCCGTAAGTGGCCCACTTTCCCGCACCGATGCCGAGGCGGCGTTCAATGTTATCATGAGCGGCGATGCGACCCCCAGCCAAATCGGCGGGTTCCTGATGACCCTGCGTACACGCGGCGAAAGCGTGGATGAATACGCCGCCGCGGCCGCCGTTATGCGGGCGAAATGCGTGCCGGTGAATGCGCCTGAAGGGGCGATGGATATCGTCGGCACTGGCGGTGATGGTAAAGGAACCCTTAACATTTCCACCGCGACGGCGTTTGTGGTGGCGGGTGCGGGCGTGGTTGTGGCCAAACACGGCAACCGTAACCTTTCATCCAAATCCGGCGCGGCCGATGCCTTGGGCGAGATGGGAATCAATGTGATGGTTGGTCCGGAAGTGGTCGAAAAATGCCTGCGGGAAGCCGGAATCGGTTTCATGATGGCCCCGATGCACCACCCTGCTGTGCGATTTGTGATGCCTTCACGCCAGGAGCTTGGAACGCGGACGATATTCAACATTCTTGGCCCGCTCACCAACCCTGCGGGGGTTAAGCGACAGTTAACGGGGGCATATTCGCGCGACGTGATCCGCCCGATGGCCGAAACGCTGATGGCGCTTGGGTCCGAGAAGGCGTGGTTGGTGCATGGCTCCGATGGCACAGACGAAATCACCATTTGCGGGATTAGCTGGGTTTGCGCGCTTGAAGATGGCGCGATTGAGGAGCGCGAGATCCACCCCGAAGATGCCGGCCTACCCACGCACCCGTTCAAGGACATCAAGGGCGGCACACCTGCTGAAAATGCAGTGGCGTTTCGGGCTTTGCTGGCTGGTACGCACACCGCCTATCGCGATTCCGTGCTACTGAACGCCGCCGCGGCGCTGGTGATTGCCGACAAGGCCGATGATCTGAAATCCGGAGTCGAGATGGCCCGTGAGAGTATTGATTCCGGCAAGGCGTTGGCCGCTGTTACCAAACTGGCAGAAATAACATCGGCAGCCAGCAAATGAGTAACGTTCTGGACAAGATCAAGGCGTATAAGCTTGAGCACATCGCAGCCTGCAAAATCGCCCGCCCGATTGCGGAAATCGAGGCTTCGGCCAAGGCCGCCTCACCTGTTCGCGGCTTTGCTGATGCGCTAACCAATGCGGCCACAAAGGGGTACGGCCTGATTGCCGAGATCAAAAAGGCCAGCCCCTCGAAGGGTTTAATCCGCGCGGATTTCAATCCGCCAGAACTGGCGAAAGCGTATGAAAACGGCGGTGCTACGTGCCTGAGCGTGCTGACAGACACGCCGTCCTTCCAAGGGGCCGATGAATTTCTGATTGCGGCCCGCGCGGCCGTATCCCTGCCCGTTCTTCGCAAGGATTTTATCTACGACACCTACCAGGTGGTGGAAGCCCGCGCCTTGGGGGCTGACTGCATCCTGATTATTATGGCCAGCGTTTCGGATACCCAAGCGGTTGAGCTTGAAGACGCGGCCTTCAGCTGGGGCATGGATGTCTTGGTCGAGGTCCATAACGCCGAAGAACTGGAACGCGCCAGCATTTTGAAATCGCCTCTGCTGGGTATAAACAACCGCAACCTAAAAACTTTTGAAACGTCGCTGGACACCACTCGGGAACTGGTGAAACTTGCGCCAAAGGGTAAGATTTTAATCTCGGAATCGGGACTGAACAGCGCGACCGACCTTGCCGAAATGGCGCGTCACAATGTTCGCTGCTTCCTGATCGGCGAAAGTTTAATGCGCCAAACCGATGTTGAAACTGCTACTAGAAATATATTGGAGCTATAAATGTCCGACCTAACCCACTTCGACGAACACGGCGCGGCCCATATGGTTGACGTTTCTGAAAAACGGATCACCTCTCGCATAGCCGTAGCGAGGGGCAAGATAACGATGGAACCGTCCACTTTGGCCCTGATCACCGAAGGGCGCGCCAAGAAGGGCGACGTGCTGGGCGTGGCGCGTTTGGCAGGCATCATGGCCGCCAAGAAAACCCACGACCTGATCCCGCTTTGCCACCCGCTGGCCTTGTCCAAGGTTTCGCTAGAGTTAACGCCTGACACCGATAACAACTGCGTAAATATCGAGGCGACCGTAAAAACTACCGGCCAAACCGGCGTCGAGATGGAAGCCCTTACCGCCGTATCCATCGCGGGCCTGACGGTTTACGACATGGTGAAAGCTGTCGATAAGGCGATGGTGATATCCGAGGTGCGCCTGGTTCTGAAGGACGGCGGCAAGTCCGGTCTGTTCGAGGCGAAATAATGATTTCGGTATCCGAGGCCCTTAACCATATTTTCGCCCTTGCCAACAAGCTGGACACCGAAACCGTACCACTGGCCCAAGCCGCGGGACGTGTGTTGGCAAAAGATGTTTCCGCCCGCCTGACACAACCGCCATTTGCGTCCTCGGCTATGGATGGTTACGCGGTTATTAACGCCGAAGCACAGGCGGGAATGACGCTGAAAGTTATCGGTGAATCCGCTGCCGGAGACCGATTTGAAGGGCGAGTGAACAGCGGCGAAGCAGTCCGCATTTTCACCGGTGCCCCCGTCCCCGAAGGCGCAGATTGTATCCTTATCCAAGAGGACGCCATCAGAGATGGCGACACCATTTTAATACGTGAAAAGCGTGACACCAAGACCTACATCCGCCCCGCTGGCGGAGATTTCAGCGAGGGCGATGTGGTCCACGCGCCTCGCAAACTGACGGCCTCGGACATTGCCTTGTTGGCCTCAATGAATATCGCCGAGGTTCCCGTGACCCGCAAACCGATTGTGGCGCTTATCGCCAATGGTGACGAGTTGGTAATGCCCGGCGAAACACCCGGCCCCGACCAGATTATTTGTTCAAATAACTTTGGGCTAAAGGCGTTACTGGAAGAACACGGGGCCGTGGTTAGAATGCTGCCAATTGCGCGCGATACTGTTGATAGCCTGAAACAGGCGATGGACTTGTCGGCTGGCTCTGATCTGGTAATTACGATTGGCGGAGCATCTGTGGGCGACCACGATCTGGTGCATAAAGTCGCCATTGATCGCGGTATGGCGCTCGATTTTCACAAAGTCGCCATGCAGCCGGGCAAACCGCTGATGGCGGGGATGATGGATGGCATTCCGATGGTTGGGCTGCCGGGAAATCCGGTCTCGTCGATGGTTTGCGGCCACATATTCCTGCGCCCGATGCTTAACGTTATGTTAGGATTTCCACCGGCACCGATTCCGCAAGAAGTCGGGATTTTGACGCGGGATCTGCGTCAAAACGGCCAACGCGAGCATTATATGCGGGCAAAAGTCGAAATAACCGACAAAGGCACACAAATCACCCCTTTCGAGCGACAAGATAGTTCTTTGTTAACCATATTGGGCCAATCTAACGCCTTATTGGTTCGCCCGCCGGGTGGTGGACCGCTTGGTAAAGGTGCTTCTGTCAAATTTGTACGGATTTCTTAACAATTCGGTGACGGTTGACACAAAACGAGAACACATGTAGAACTTAACGTGACTATAGGTGTTATTTTTTGGGTTCGGAGACGGATATGCTTACGCGCAAACAACTTGATCTACTGAAGTTTATTAATGAACGGTTACAGAAAGAAGGCGTGCCGCCATCGTTTGATGAAATGAAAGAGGCGCTCAACCTTCGTTCAAAATCCGGCATTCACCGTCTTATTACGGCACTGGAGGAACGCGGATTTATTCGCCGCCTCGCGCACCGCGCCCGTGCTATTGAAATAATACGCCTTCCTGATGCGATGGGTGGCAGTGGTTTCACTCCCGAAATTGTACAAGGTGGCCGCGTTGACCCGCACCCCCAAGCGATCCCTGTCGAGGTTAATGCCGTGGAAATTCCAGTCATGGGCCGGATTGCAGCAGGCACCCCGATCGAAGCTATTCAGGATATTTCCCATACCGTTGCCGTTCCCGGGTCGATGTTGACCAATTCCGGCAAGCACTTCGCGCTAGAGGTTAAGGGTGACTCCATGATCGACGCGGGCATTAACCATGGCGACATTGTTGTCATTCGCGAACAGGCGACGGCAGAAAACGGTGACATTGTTGTGGCTCTGGTCGAGGATCAGGAGGCGACATTAAAACGTTTCCGCCAACACGGCACCTCCATCGCGTTGGAGGCGGCTAACCCTGCCTATGAGACGCGGGTTTATCGGGATGATCAAGTGAAGGTGCAAGGTAAACTTGTCGGGTTGGTAAGGACGTATTAATCAATAGCCCCACGGACGATTTCTGGCGGCATCCCTACTATGTTTTAGCATTGGGGTGCCCTCAACCATGTTAATAGAAATCGCCCCTGAACGACGCAGGTAGTTTTTGTCGATTTGGATGCAATCGCCCGATGCTCCCTTCAGCTTTGAGGTCACCAAGATTGTTTTTTCAACACAATTTACCGTGGCAACATCCGCGTCATCCCCCAAATACAAATATATTAGCCAATCCTCTGAAATATTGGCAATGGCGTTGCGCTTGTCACCATTCACCCCGTCGCGCAAGGCGGCCTCGGCTTGCGTTGCGACATCGCCGTCATTTTCTAGCCATATACGAACAGCATAACCACTTCCGCGGGGTTTATTCACAACGCGACCAAATTCGGTCATAAGGCCGAACATTCGACCATCCTCACTTATAAATACCATTGGGCGCGTGGATTTGGTCCAAATGAGCAGTGTTAATGCCAGCATAATCACCCCGACAGACCGCCCGCGTCCTTGCCATAAAAACAAAATCAATCCACTGGTAAAGATGCCTGCCAATACCATGGGGGAGGCTGATTTAATGGATGTCGTGGCCCCGTCCAAGGTTGAGAAATATTCTGCAACCGCCAAAATTGCCCCGATTCCCTCGCCCATCACCCAAAATGCGTACCCCTCCAGTCCAAGCGGGGCGAGGATAAACGCAATTACCGCACTTGGCATAACAACCATTCCCATGATCGGAACCGCCAGCAAATTGGCCGCCAATCCGTATTGCGATATTTGGTTGAAGTGGAAGGCCGAGATCGGCGCGGTTGCGGCTCCGGCGACGGCGGAGGTGAATAATAACGCTATTACGGGTTTGATGTATTTCCATTTTCCACGCGATAAAAACCGCCAAACCTGCCGTTTGTTTAGCCATTCATACGCGGAAATCAGCGCGGTGGTTGCCGCGAACGACATCTGGAATCCGGCCCCCAGCAGGCTGTAAGGTTTGATTAACAAAACGATAAACGCCGCAAGAGCCACAGCCCGCAACGTGAACGCGGGTTTATCGAGAATGACCGCGAACAGAACCACCGCCGTCATTATAAATGCCCGCTGCGTTGCGACACTGGCACCTGACAACATCAAATATCCGGCGCCTGCAATTATGGCACAGCCTGCGGCGAGTTTCTTTGGGCGAATTCGCAATGTCAAATATGGAAATAACGCGATCCCGTACCGCAGCATCGAGAATACAAAACCGGAAAGCATCCCCATATGCAGACCGGAAATTGCCAGCAGGTGGGCGAGGTTGGAAGCCCGCAGACTAACCAGAATTGAAGGGTCAATGTCGGACCTGTCACCCGTGATAATGGCGGCGGCGAAGGCTCCGTTTTGACCACCAACACCGGCCTTTATCTTGGCCGAGAGTTTCATACGAACGGAAAACAACCAAACCTGAAAGTCCGGCGAGGACTCGGTTTGCGCAGGCATTACCGGATTTCGGGTATACCCCACCCCACCAAGGCGCATAAACCATGCCATGCGCCTGAAATCAAAACCGCCAGGCTCGGCCGGTGGGCTGGGTGGCGATAGGCTGGCCGTTACCGCTATGCGCCCCCCTGCGCTAAGGGTGCCGTCGGGAATGTACCCGTGCAACGATATACGAACGCGCTCCGGCGTGTTATTTGCCCCAAACCCCGGCAGGTAGATATTATCGAGCAACACGCGCGGTGCGTTGCTTGAGGATCGGTCCAAGCCTATAATCCGACCATAAACAGGCCCGTAATAGTAGCGTGTCAATACCGGTTCTTGCACCGTTGTCGTGCGATACGCCGCATAGCTGTATCCCAAACTGATTAACAAAAGTGAAACAAGAAACACCGTGCGGATAATATATTTAGGACGAATGAAAACCGCGCCAAACAGGCCCAACCCTGCAATCCCCAGAGTTTGGGCAACGGATGGTTCCGCCCCCACTCCAAAATAGACCGCAATTCCAACGCCAAACATTACCGGTATCCACAGCATTAACCGGTGTCGCTGGAATTCTAGAATTTCCGTTAAAGTTGATATGATCACAGGCCTTGTTCTCCGCACCATAAATGGCCTAAAACCCCGTTGGTTATATCTCATTTCTGGTTACCAAAAGGTTAATCCATGTCTAATGTCGTCACGCGCTTCGCCCCCTCGCCCACCGGTTTCCTTCATATTGGAAGTGCGAGGACGGCCCTGTTCAACTGGCTATTCGCCCGTAACCAAGGTGGAAAATTCCTGCTGCGCATCGAGGATACGGACCGCAAGCGCTATAGCCCCGAAGCGGTTGAGGCGATTTATGACGGGATGCGGTGGTTGGGCCTCGATTGGGACGAGGAACCGATCAGCCAGTTCAGCCGCGTTGATCGCCATGCCAAGGTTGCCCATGAATTGCTAACAAACGGGGCGGCCTATAAATGTTATTCGACTAAAGAGGAAATAGATGCGTTTCGCACGGCGGCGCGTGCCGCAAAACGCCCGCCTCTGTTCCGCTCGCCTTGGCGCGATGCTGATTCGACGGCGCCTGATGTCCCCTACGTTGTGCGTCTCAAAGCCCCGCGCGAGGGGGAAACGACGATTATCGATCAGGTTCAAGGCAGTGTGACGTGGAAAAACGAAACGCTGGACGACATGATTTTGCTGCGCTCTGACGGAACGCCGACGTATATGCTGGCGGTTGTTGTCGACGATCACGATATGGGCGTGACACATGTTATTCGCGGCGACGATCACCTGACCAATGCGGCGCGTCAAAGCCTAATTTATAAAGGCATGGGCTGGGATTTGCCGATTTACGCGCATATTCCACTGATCCATGGGCCTGACGGCGCGAAACTGTCGAAACGGCATGGCGCGCTCGGCGTTGATGCGTACCGCGATATGGGATATCTGCCCGCCGCCATGCGAAACTACCTCGCGCGCCTTGGTTGGAGCCATGGTGACGATGACTTTTTCACCACCCAACAGGCCGTCGAGTGGTTTAGTCTCGACAAAATCGGAAAATCGCCGGCGCGCTTCGATTTCAAGAAGTTAGAAAACCTTTCCGGTCAACATATCCGCGCGACAGATAATGTCGAATTATTGCAGGAGATCGAGAAATTTGTTGCGTCGCAGCATTTGCCAGAGCTGACACAACGACATCGCGAAATGTTTATTTCGGGTATGGATAGCATCAAGGAACGCGCGAAAACATTGCCAGAACTAATGGATATTGCTTATTATTTCCTTGGTGAACGCCCCTTTAAGCCAGATGCGAAAGCAGGGCACTTCATGAATACGGTATCCCGTGGTATGCTGAATAGATTGACTTCGCGGTTGCGTACTGTTACGTGGAGCCTAGAAGAACTGGAGGCGGTAATTCGCGATTTTGCCGAGGTCGAAGACCTTAAACTTGGCAAGGTGGCGCAGCCCCTTCGGGTCGCTCTAACAGGGCGAACAGTGTCGCCGAGTGTGTTTGATATGATGGTGCAGCTCGGCAAAGACGAATGCATCGCACGGCTGGAGGATGCCTCTCGCTGATGTTCGATCGGGTTCCCGTTTCGAAGGTCAACGCTCGGCTTGCTTGCTAGCGTGCAGATTGATGAAATGGGCCCGAGGGGCCGAATATGAGGTAGAGAATGGTATCGGATAGCAAAAAATCAGCGAAACTAACATTTGGCGATCAGGAGATAGATCTTCCGATCTACAGCCCCACTTTAGGGCCAGATGTTATTGATATCCGCAAGCTGTACGCGCAAGGCGATGTTTTCACCTATGACCCGGGTTTTACGTCCACCGCGTCGTGCGAATCCGCGATCACCTTCATCGATGGCGAAAAAGGCGAGCTGCTTTACCGTGGCTACCCAATCGACCAGCTTGCAGAAAAGTCTCACTTTCTTGAGGTTTGCTACCTTCTTTTATACGGCGAGCTGCCAACAGCCGCACAACTGGACGAATTCATTCCGCGCGTGACACGTCACACGATGTTGCACGAACAAATGGCGTATTTCTTCCGTGGTTTCCGTCGTGATGCACATCCGATGTCGATTATCTGCGGTGTGCAGGGGGCGATGTCGTCGTTCTACCACGACTCAACTGACATTAATGATCCATGGCAGCGCGAAGTTGCCTCGATCCGGATGATTGCCAAAATGCCGACTGTTGCGGCTTGGGCCTACAAGTATTCGATTGGCCAGCCTTTCATCTACCCACGCAACGATCTGGATTACGCGTCCAACTTCTTGCACATGTGTTTTGCGGTTCCGGCCGAAGAATACAACGTAGACCCGATCATTGCCCGCGCGATGGACCGTATTTTCACACTTCACGCGGATCACGAGCAGAACGCGTCGACTTCGACGGTTCGTCTTGCTGGTTCATCTGGTGCTAACCCGTTTGCGTGTATCGCGGCCGGTATTGCCTGTCTTTGGGGCCCTGCCCACGGTGGCGCGAACGAGGCGGCATTGAACATGTTGCGCGAAATTGGCACGGTTGACCGCATTCCTGAATACATCGCGCGCGCGAAAGACAAGAACGATCCGTTCCGTCTTATGGGCTTTGGCCACCGCGTTTACAAAAACTTCGACCCGCGCGCCAAGGTTATGAAGGAATCGGCGGACGAGGTTCTGGGCTTGTTAGGGATTGAGGATAATCCGACACTTCAGGTCGCCAAGGAATTGGAGCGCATCGCGCTATCCGACCCGTATTTCATCGAGAAAAAACTGTATCCGAACGTCGATTTCTACTCCGGCATCATTCTGGACGCGATTGGCTTCCCGACCTCCATGTTCACGCCGATCTTCGCACTGGCGCGCACAGTTGGCTGGATTGCACAGTGGAAAGAGATGATTGCAGATCCAACACAGAAAATCGGTCGCCCGCGGCAATTGTATACTGGCGCAAAACATCGCGACTATATCGACGTAGAAAACCGCTAATATGAAAACGCCGGAGCAACCCTCCGGCGTTTTTCGTTAGGACTGTTCGATGAAATTCAAAACCGATTTCGCCGCCCTGTTTCCGGAGGCATCATCACCCTTCCCCAGCATGTCCATGGCGCGCAAAGACACAGCTAGCTGTGCTTCGCGGGCCTCGGCATTATCCAGAAGGCTCTTGACCGAGTAATAGATGTTATCGGCTGTGCATTCTTCGAGCAAAAACTCGGGCACAGCGTTCGTATCTGTCAAAAGGTTAACCAGCGTTGCAGTTGAAACCCGCACCATTCGGCGTTTAATGAAAGCCGTAAGCCAGTGCATTTTATAGGCAATGACCATCGGCGTTTCGGCGGCAGCCAGTTCCAACGAAACGGTTCCCGAAGCAGCGAGCGCAACGTCCGACGCCTTATAACAAGCCCGCTTTCGATCCTCGGACTCCTTAGACGACATTTCACGTGGGTCGAGGATAGTTACATCCAGACCGTTGAAAATCTCCTTAATCAATTCCACGCGCGCGCCGACGGACGGGATAGCAATTTTTAGATTGGGGTAATCTTGCCTTAACCTTTCGACAACCTCCCGAAAAACGGGCCCGAGCCGTGTGACTTCGCTGGTTCGCGACCCCGGGAGGAGGGTCAGCAATTGCGCGCCGCTTGCCATGCCTATCTCGCTGCGAAACGTTATCGCCTGAGCATCTGTTGCCTGCCGTTCTGTTGTAATCGGGTGCCCGACAAAATCGCAGGTCATGCCCTCGGCTTCCATATAGGGTGGCTCGAACGGCAAAAGTGCTAAGACATGGTTAACAAAGCGCGCCATTTTAGCCGCCCGTTTTGGGCGCCAAGCCCAAACGGAAGGGGCTACATAATGTATGACGCGAAGCGCAGGCATTTGGATTTTAACGCGCTTGGCCACGCGAAAACAGAAATCCGGACTGTCGATTGTAATCAAGGCCGTCGGATTTGCGCGTTCAATCGCCACTGCGGTTTCCTTAATGCGGCGCAATAGCTGGCGTATTTTGGGCAGCACCTCGGCAATCCCCATAACCGAAAGTTCATCCATCGGGAAAATGCTTTTCAGCCCCTGATCAATCATCAAAGGGCCGCCAACACCGATGAAATTCACCGTACCGCCATGCTCGGACTTAAGACCTTGCATCAATGCGGCCCCAAGCCGATCACCGGAGCTTTCCCCCGCAATGATGAAAAAGGTTAAAGTGCTGTTCATTCTTTGGGCCTAACCCACAAGAATATGCCAAGGTCGTTTGCCATGGATACAGTTTCGGCGCGGTGCAAAACCATCACGCCTCCGGCCTCAATAACAACGCCGGATAGCCCTGCTTTATGGGCGGCTCGAATTGTATCAGGACCGATGGTTGGTAAATCCACACGCAAATCTTGCTCGGGTTTTGGGGCTTTCAAAAGCACGCCTTGCCCACCGTTCGGGTTATGCACATATCCGTCGCGATTATTTTTCACGAAGGTCAGCATCGTGTCTGTTCCTTGAATGCTCTCTAGCCCGAGGCAAATTCCTTGCCCGACCACCGCCCCTTGCCCGACATCCATGCGCCCCAAACCATTAACAATCTCGGCGGCGCGGGCGGCGTCAAGCACGTCATCGTCACTGGGTTTAACATTGGTTAACACACCGGCCTGCGGGATAAGGCTTGGCAGAACGTCATGTGCGGCCAATACGGTGAAATCATTTGCCTCGAAAAAACGGATGATGGAACTTAGAGTTGCATCGTCGCCGGCCTTCATGGTCTCGGTCAAAATGGTGGCTAATTCGCGCCCTTTGTCGTCAAGTTTACCAACATCGATACTTTCGCGAAACATCGCGCCGACCATGACGATTTCCAAGCAGTTAGCCCGTTGCATCTGGTCGATTAATTGACCCGTTCTCTCAAAAATAGCCGGAATGACGGGGTGCGTTGATGCCCAGCCCAGCGGGATGTTTTCGAATTCCACAACCGAGTATTTACGGCCTGACGCCCGACATTCCTCGGCCAATAAACGCGGCAGATCCCCACGACCAGCAATGATTGCGAGTCCGATGTTAGTGTGATCGCGCGCGGCGTTCATGCTTATTCGTCACTTTTGGGTAGCAAAAATGAACGCGCACTGTCGGCCAGCAGAAAATCGACGATGTCGCAAACCAGTTCATTGTCGCCATGTTTATCCCGAGCCTTTTGTGCCCGTTCTTTCAGGGTTCCTCCCCCATCGAAAATTTCCGAGAACGACGCCCGCAGACCATTGATCATAGCTTTATCAACACCGCGTCGTTTCAGGCCGATAAGGTTCAATCCACCAAGGTTTGCGCGCTCCGACAATGCCATGCCATACGGGATCACATCAGCAACCACGGCCGCAAGTCCGCCGATGATCGCGCCTTTTCCGACGTTTACGAATTGGTGAACGCCGCTGAGCGCGCCGATAATAACATCGTCACCAATGGTGACGTGCCCGGCCACAGACGCATGATTGGCCAGAACCACACGATCCCCGACCTGTGCGTCGTGCCCGATGTGTGAGCCAAGCATTAACAAACAGTTATCACCAATCCGCGTGGTTCCAGTGCCGCCTTTCGTGCCGGGATTAACCGTAACGCCCTCGCGGATCATGCAGTTTTCACCGATCTCCAGATAGGTTTGCTCGCCTGCATATTTCAAGTCTTGCGGTTGATGTCCGACGGAGGCGTGCGGCCAGATTCGGGTGCTCGCCCCGATCTTGGTGTAGCCCGCGATCACGACATGGCTGAAAAGTTCGACATTTTCACCAAGCGTCACATTTGGACCAACATGGCAAAACGGGCCAATTTTGCAATTGGCGCCTATGATGGCACCATCCTCGACGACGGTAGAGGCGTGGATTGTGGCGGTTGTATCAACAGACATAATCAGCCCTTGTTTACGTCTTCGGGGGGAACAATCATCGCGGTGAATTCTGCTTCGGCGACGGTAGTGCCGTTTACTTTGCCCTCGCCCCAGAATTTCCAGATTTTGCCGCGTCCACGAATAACTTTGATGTGTAGCTCCAAGGCGTCGCCGGGTTGCACTATTTTGCGGAATTTCACTTTGTCCATCGACATGAAATATACCAACATTCCTGCATCGATCAGCTTAAGAGTTGTGCCGACCAGAACACCGGCAGTCTGCGCCATGGCCTCGATGATAAGGACACCGGGCATTACGGCTTTATCCGGGAAATGACCCTGAAAATGCGGCTCGTTAGCCGTTACCATTTTGATGCCGACGGCGCTCTCGTTTAAGCAAATTTCTTTAACGGCATCGATTAGCAGAAACGGATACCGATGCGGTATCATGCGTTTGATTTCTGAAAGGTCGGCGGATGTGACTTCTGTCGCGGTGTCGGACATGTGTTATTCCTTTTCGATGGCCAAATCCGGGTTCAGTTCAAAGGCCCTGTTGAGTATCTCGATTGCTTCCAGTGTTATATCCAAATTTCTATTAAACAAAAGGACCGATCGTTGATCGATGATAGCACTCGCGCGATATCTCAGCATAATTTCACTTAAAAACGGAGCTGCAATAATCAAAAACTGTCGGCGTAGGCCATCAATCGATTGCTGCATTTTCACATCTTTTAGCAATTGGGATGCACGCGCGGCCTGTACTCGAATGTCGAAATCTTCGGAAAGTTGGCGGAATTCTTCGACGCTTACCTCGCTACGTATTTCGGTCAGACGTTTTTCCTCAACCACGAAAGCATCACTGATAAGACGGCTTTCTTGCAACAAAACAGTGCGCTTTTCGGCTTGAATAAGCAGCATCGCTTGCCCGAGTTTGGAGTTGTTAAATAGCCCGTCCTGATCCAGAACCAAAATAGGTTGGGGGAAAACGGTTGGAAAATCCGTCTGTGCAATGGATAGCGTGGCGTAAGACATAAGCCCAATTAGCAGTGCCAGAACACGCATAAACTGTGATTTGTATGCTGCTTCAATACCCAAAGCTAGAACCGTGTGGAAATCGCGACGCTGAAGTTTTGGATTATATCGTCAGCTTCGTACAAAATCGGGAACGCATAGCTGAATTCCAATGGTCCCAGCGGGGAGGTCCAGAAAAGGCTGACACCCGAGGCGGCGCGAATATACATGCCATCGTCAACGCCACTAATATTACCCAGTTCCCAAACACTGCCTGCCTCGGCGAATACGCCGCCATAAATGCCTGAGTCTTCGCCAAATCCAATCGGGAAACTACCTTGCAGGCGAACCACGCCGTAGTAGTTGCCTCCAATCGCGTCATTGTTTGTCGAACCGATATCGCGCGGACCTATGCCGCCATTGGCGAATCCTTTGAGGGAGTTACCGCCGAGGAAGAACCTGTCGGTTACGCGACTGTTCGAGCCGTCTGTGGAAACAAGAGCGCCACCTTCAACTTCAGCAGAAAGGACAAGGTTGTCATCAAAAAAGGCCGTGTAGCCTTTGGCGCGAACAACGGTTTTGGAGTAATTCAAATCACCGCCCAAGCCTGCTATTTCTTCGTCCAATGTAATTATGAAGCCAGAAACAGGATTAACGCGCGAATTACGACGATCATAAGATAGCGTAATACCTACCGATGAAGTGATTTGCGGGCCGGTTTGATCCGCAAGAATAATTGGCGACGCACCACCTGCTACATCCCGAATTTCATCACTTGAAAGCCGATAGCTAATCTTCATACGCGTGTTTTCGCCAAGCGCAAAGCGAACATTAGGTTCAAAACCGAAGTTAGTCGTCTGGAAGGAGGATTCGCTGCGGTCCGAGTTTCGGAAATATAGGCTAAATCCGGCGGCAAGATCACGGTCAAATAGCGCTGGCTCGGTAAAGCTTAGCGAGAATATCTGTGCTTTTTCACCGTAGCTAAGTTCCAGCGCGAAGTCCTGCCCGCGACCAAGGAGATTCTTTTCGCTAAGGTTAATCAATCCACTAAACCCGGCACTAGACGAATATCCCAACGCGAAGCCAATGCTACCTGTTGGGATATCCTGCACATCAACGTCTACAATTACTTTGTCAGGCGAAGAACCCTCGCGCACGGAAACATTGGTTCCCCCGAAAATCCTCAAGCCGCGAAGCTTGTCAGCCGCGATTGCCATTTTGCGGGCATTAAAGGCGTCCCCTTCAACGAAATCGAACTGGCGCCGAATTACGCGTTCAACTGTGCCCGTGTTACCACCGATATCAATACGCTCGACATATACACGGCGGCCGGAAACCAGCTCGAAGTTGACATCAACGGTACGGTCAGCATTGTTTTTGGTGTAGTTGGGGTTAACACGCAGGAAAGGCAGGCCTTGCTTCACGGCCGCGGCTTCGATTTTCTCGACAACCTCGTTCACATCATCAATGGAATATGTTCGGCCAGCGCGAATTTTCACAAACTTCTCGAATGCGTCCGTGTCAACGCCATTGATTGACGACGAAATAGTTGCCTCGCCAAAGGTGTATTTGAAACCTTCATTCACGGTATGGGTCAGATAATAGCCGCTACGATCAGCCGATAGTTCCGCGACGGAGGACAGAACCTCGAAGTCGATATAGCCTTTATTTGTGTAGTAATCCGTCAGTTTCTGGCGATCCAGAGCAATCGAATTGGCATCAACGGTATTTCCTTGCAGGAAGAACGACAGCGCGCCCGTCTCGTTGGTTTCGATAACACCGCGTAGACGGCGATCAGAATACGCCGCGTTCCCTACAAAACTGATACGCTTAACACCGGCCACGTCGGATTCTGTAACTTCGAACACCAGATTCACACGCCCTTCGGACACGGGGATAATCACGGGGTTAACCGAAACATCAACGCGCCCCTGTTGGGCGTAAAGCTGCGCGATGGTCTGGGCGTCTGACTGCGCCGTCAACCGGTTGAATGGGCGGCGAACAGAAGATTGGATAATTGCGGCGAGTGCATCATCCTTAAGGATTTTGTTACCCTCGAAAGCGATACCGATGATCGTGGGGTTTTCGACGACTATGATAACCAGAGTGGAACCGGATACTCGAAGCTCTACATTTTCGAACATTCCTGAATCGTAAAGGCGGCGGAGAACGGCATTAATGTCGCCAGGCGTGAGATTCGTGCCAAAATTCACACCGGCAAAGTCCCGAATCGTCTGGGAGGGAATCAGTTTATTACCAGTAACCGAGATCGACGAAATAACTGCGGAATACGCAGGCGTAGCCAAAGTTGTTGTTACCAGTACAGGCGTAACAAAAGGCAAACTAAGGAAAATACTTGTAATACAAGACTTTACGGACAGTTTCTTAAGTAACACACGTTTCATAAATAATCCGCCTATCTGCTTCTGTCGACACGGTGCCGACAGAAAGATACCGCCAGCACATCACAATCGTATTAAGTCGTTATATGTAGCAAATACCATTAATAACAGTACCATGGCGAGACCAATTGACATGAAAGCCTGAATTGTTTTTTGTGACGGCGCTCGTCCGCGTATGGATTCGTAGAGGTGAAACACCAAATGGCCGCCGTCCAACATCGGGATCGGGAATAAATTCAGCATTCCAATTCCCGTTGAAATTATTGCGATTAGCGAGATAAAGCTTCTAAACCCTTGTTCTGCCGACTCTTTTGATGCTTGCGCAATACCTATTGGCCCTTGAAGATTTGATGGGCTTAGGTTGCCAAGGAACATATGTTTGATACCGTTTAGAGAGCTATCAATGACATTCGCAGTCTGCTTCACACCTATATAGGCGGCATTCCACGGTGTTGGCGTCCGTGTAGCCGGTAGAAATGCGAAGGCACCATAGACGCCGATCATCACGCGCTGGGTAAAACCACCTTCCCCGTCGGGGAAATCCCGCAAGGTCGGGGTGATTGGCAGATCAAGGTAAATTCCGTCCCGCCAGATTTTAAGCATTATCTCTGTGTCGCCCGAGGCCACCACAATAACTTGTAGATCTTTGAAGGTGGTGATGCTTTGCCCTGCGGCTTCAACCACAAAGTCGCCGGGCTTCAAACCCGCAGCACTGGCCGCAGACAACGGATCAACCCCGTAAACACCGGGGATTAGCATGTACGGGGCACTTACCAGCAATTCCTGATCGTTGCGCAAAACCAGAATTTCCATGTCGCCGGGCGTTTCCATGGCCAAAGTGATATCAATGATATCCCCGAAACTGGAAATGCTTTGCCCTTCGACCTCTAATATCTGGTCATTAACTTTCAACGCATACGAGGTGCCCGGCATTTCAAACAGCTCGCCTACCGTTGGTTTGTCCGTAGCAATACCTTGCCACATGACCATCCCCGCGAAGATCACGGAGGCTAATATGAAGTTTGCGAATGGCCCTGCTGCAACCGTTAACGCGCGTTTATATAAGCGGGCCGAGGGGAAACTGCGGTCGCGTTCTGCCGCT
>CAKZNY010000375.1 GCA_937132145.1 uncultured Paracoccaceae bacterium
GGGGATCTGGCATCTGGTCCAATTGAGGACCTGTTGGCGCGACTAACCAACTGATGAGGCAGATACTCTCTTATTCTAAAGCCTAATCTGTTCCAAATACTCTGACGACGGACACCGCAAGAAACTACCCGTCGTGAGCCAAGTTGGGCTTTGGGGCCGGTAGGGACAAAACGTCCTCTATCTGCCATATGTGAAATCACATGAACGTTAATAACCGGGTTTCCAGTCATCTCCCCATACTTCGCGCCAAAGGAACGGTCTTGTGGAGTTTGATTTTACGGTGCCGCCGTTCCAAAGGTCCCACTTCGGATCGCAATATTTCTTGAAGTGCGCATCCAGTTGATTGGAAAGGTCTTCCAGGACTTCTTGGTACACAGGATCTTTGGCCACATTCTGGCGCTCGTTCGGGTCGCTCTCGAGATCATAAAGCTCGGTGCGGAAATCATAAGCTGTTGGACTGATCCGCCGCATCAACAACCACTTGCTGGTGCGCAAGGAGCGTGTCTCTTCCTGCTCCATGAAAACCGCACCATCCCACGGATTGCCGCCAGACTGAATGAGCGTCCGCAGGCTTCTGGAGGGGCTTACATCCGATG
This sequence comes from uncultured Paracoccaceae bacterium, assembly GCA_937132145.1. Classification (GTDB taxonomy): domain Bacteria; phylum Pseudomonadota; class Alphaproteobacteria; order Rhodobacterales; family Rhodobacteraceae; genus NORP23. Next base: position 597 of record CAKZNY010000375.1, read on the forward strand.
ATGGCACCGGCAAACCCGCATAGTCCAGTATTGTCGCATGAATATCGGTCGTCCCGACGAGGCTTTGGGCAACTTTGCCGGTGTGGCTGCCGCTTGGTGGTTTGATGATCAGCGGTATGTGATGGGCCTCTCGATGGGTATTTGACGGCCACGTGTCTTCCCCGTGGCCCCAGAATCCATGCTCCCCGAGAGACATGCCGTGATCAGATGTATAGATCACCAACGTATTGTCAGAAATATTTTGCCGCTCCAATGCGGCCAATACCTGCCCCACGCCGTTATCGACGACGCTCATTTGCGAGTAATAGTTGCGCAATGTCGGCAGGTCATTCGGTATTTGCAAGATGTCTTTATAAAAGACGTCGTCAGGATTACCCTTGTCATGGTTGATGAGTAACCATTCGATAAGTTCGGGGCTGATGCCTTCTCGTGGCACCGAATTGAACGGCGTATCCTTATACAAATCGGCAAATTGATTCTTGGGTTCCCCTTGAATCGATGGCCAGTGACCATAAGGCGCCGGATAGGTCAGAAACATAAAGAACGGATTCGCCGGATCCTCGCCACGTTTATCGATGTAGTTGACGGCATGGTCAGTGAAAAAATCCACCGAATGGCCCGGGTATTGCAGGCGCTCGCCATTTACGATCATTTTGTTGTCGTAAAATGAAAGAACGTGTCCGATCTGCATCGTGACCCATTCGTCAAACCCGTTCTGCGGCTGATCGGCTATTCCCAAGTGGTACTTGCCAATCAGGGCCGTGTCATATCCGGCTTTGCCCAGTTGCTCAGGCAAGGTGTCAAATTCTTCGATGGCATTCCAGTTGTCAGGCCACTCGGAAATCTTGCTGTCGTCAAGCCACGTATGAATACCGTGCTGCGACGGCATGAGGCCTGTAAGAACCGATGCCCGACACGGAGAACACATTGCATTAGGGCAAAACGCTTCGCTGAACCGGGTTGCACGCCCTGCCAACGCATCCAGATTTGGCGTGTGGATTTCGGTATTACCCGAACAACCCATCATGCCTGCTGGCTGGTTGTCGACAAAGATAAGAAGGATATTAGGTTTGTCAGTTGTCATGGGAGAATTTGTAGAATGCGGTTATGGCAGTGTCAATATTGCGTATCCGATAGGCATCCTGGAAATCGACAACAACACCGCCGAACGCGCCATGAAGTCCGTCGCCATTGGTCACAAAAACCGGGTGCTCGCCGGATCATAGCGCGGTGGAAATTCCATGGCCATCGCCTTTACCCTGATTGAAACCGCCAAACTGAATAAGGTAGACCCGCAGGCGTGGCTCACATGGGTTCTGGAACGAATCGCCGACCACAAAATCAACAGGCTGGACGCGCTAATGCCCTGAAGTTATAGTCCGAAGGTCGTGGTGATATAGTGGAGTTCTATGTCGCGCAACGACCAACTGGATTTAACTGAAAATTGGAAGTTCGTGTGCACAGAAGTGTTCGAGCTAACCGAGTTCGAACGTAAAATATGGGATATATCTATGACTAATAACGAACTGCAAACTCTTGCGAAAAAACACCTGTGGATGAACTTTACACGCATGGGTTCTTTCAAAGATCAGGATATGCCAATAATAACGCATGGTGAAGGGTGCTATGTTTACGACACGCACGGTAAAAAGTATCTTGATGGTCTTGCAGGGTTGTTCGTTACTCAAGTCGGTCATGGCCGTAAGAGACTCGCTGACGCAGCGGCGAAGCAGGCCGAGAAGCTTGCCTTTTTCCCGGTCTGGAGCTACGCACACGAGCCGGCAATAAGGCTTGCTGCCCGCCTTGCTGAACTTGCCCCTGGCGATTTAAATCGCGTTTTCTTCACCGGCAGTGGATCGGAAGCGGTGGAGGCTGCTTTGAAATTGGTTCGGCAATATTTTGCTGAAACCGGGGAGCCTCAACGGTATAAAATCATTTCTCGCAATCTCGCCTACCACGGCACCACAATGGGCGCCCTGTCCATTAATGGAGTTTCGCAAATACGAAATAAATTCGGGCCACTCGTTCCAGGCGCGATACATGTCGAAAATACGGATTCCTATCGCGGCCGGCATTGGACGGATGGTGATACAAGCCTGAGTTTCGGAAAGAAATGCGCGCTCGATATTGAAAGAGCCATCGAGATCGAAGGTCCTGAAACCGTCGCGGCGGTATTTCTGGAACCAGTTCAAAATTCCGGTGGATGTCTTGTCCCACCGGAAGGCTATTTTCAAGAAGTTCGGAAAATCTGCGATAAATACGGCATAAAACTTGTCTCGGATGAGGTGATTTGCGCGTTTGGTCGATTGGGCTACATGTTTGGTGCAGAACGGTATGACTATTTGCCAGATATTATCACCTGCGCCAAAGGTCTTACTAGCGGATACGCTCCTATGGGGGCAATGATCTGTCGGGATCACTTGATGGAACCATTTATGGAAGAACAAGCAACTTTCTTACATGGAGTCACTTTTGGTGGTCACCCGGTTTCCTGTGCTGTCGCACTCGAAAATCTGGACATCCTTGAAGAAGAGGATCTTCTGGGTAATGTCAGAAAGAATGAAGCTTTGTTTCGCGAACTATTAGAAGGCCTATATGACATTCCAATAGTGGGGGATGTTCGTGGAGACGGTTACTTTTTTGCCATTGAACTAGTAAAAGACAAATCAACAAAAGAACCCTTCAGCCCCGAGGAATCAGAAAAGCTGCTTTTCGAGTTCTTATCACCTCGGCTTTTTGAAGCAGGGCTTATGTGCCGTACCGATGACCGTGGATCCCCGCTAATACAGTTATCTCCGCCATTGGTGGCTGGACCGGATGAACTAAGGGAAATTGTCGACATACTGCGCGTGGTAATCACGGAAGCTGTAGAAGTGTTGAAAAACTCGTAAGTTCCCAAGCCACACAGCTTACCCTAATTGGGCAACAACCGCTATTTATGTTGTTGCCCGATAACCGAAGTTTCTGAACTCTCTAAAGTTTCGTTATCTGTTGTGCTCGAATACGAAGTGGACCTGTCGCGCTTTAGTGCCGCTCCATGAACTCATTTAAGCGGTTAAAGGAGCGACACTAAAGCGTGACAGGTCCGGTATGTCCGCTGCGCCCATGCTTTCCTATCAGCAACCCGGATTGCCGCCGTAGTGATCTTCTGGATCAATCAATGAGTCCTGACCCGAGGTCATCCCCCCAGTTCCAGATTATATTTTACGGTCTTGAACGGCACGCCATCAGGATCGACTTCGGTGTCGAGTTCACGGGCGTAACGATGGCCCTCGTATACAGCCGCTGCGATGGTGGCGGGGCCGTAGCAGTCACCGATACGGCGCACTGATTTTATGCCGGCGGCTTTTAGTTTGTCGGGGTCATTCATCAACGCGTCATAAAGCGTGTCGTTGGGCAGGCGCATGGTTACAGGCACCAATGCGCCCGTGCGCTTTACGCTTTCACCGGTGACAAGGTTGACCATTTCGACCGTCCCTCCACTAAGCGCGGTTACAGAATGGCGCGTCAGGATTTCGACACCAAGACCGACAAGCCGTTTTTCGATGTGTTGTTGCTCTAGCGTGAATTCGGTCCAACTGCTCACGCACAGGCCCGGTGTGCATAACGTGACCTGATAGCCTTCGCCCGCCAGCAGCTCGGCCATCATGCTGCCCATGTAGTAGTGGTCGTCGTCAAACACTACGACTGGACCTTTGTCGGGCCGTTTGCCGTCCATAATATCGTCAGGGCTTAGGGAGTGCGGGAATATAGCGCCCGGAATCGGGGTGCGGATATGCCGCCCGACGCCGTCACGACGCCATGTCGAACCGGTGGCAAGTGCCACATGATCTGCGCCAAACTCCAACACATCTTCAGCACTCAGTTCGCTGTTCAGGTATAGATCAACATTGGCCATGGGCGCGATCTGGCCCAACCTATAGTCGCGCACCCGCGCCCAGGCATTAAGGTTCGGCAACGCGCTTTCGCGGGTGACGCGCCCGCCAGCTTCGGCCCCGGCCTCGGCCAGAGTCACGCGGTAGCCGCGCTTACCCAGTTGGTGTGCGGCCTCCAGTCCGGCGGGGCCGGCACCAATCACCAGCACATGCGAGTCCGACTCTTTCGGGGCTATCTGTTCTGGATGCCAATCCTTGCGCCACTCCTCGCCCATCG
>CAKZNY010000376.1 GCA_937132145.1 uncultured Paracoccaceae bacterium
CCATGTGTGATGCAACGGATTTGGCGCGGTTCAGCACCGCAGAAATCCCGCCCGCAGCCGCGATATGATTATCCTTAATCAGGATCGCATCGCTTAGCCCAAAACGATGGTTGAACCCGCCGCCGTGTAGCACGGCCTGCTTTTCAACGAGGCGTAAACCCGGTGTTGTCTTGCGTGTGCAGGTGATCCGCGCCACTGTTCCACGTGTTTCAGCCACGAATGCCGCCGTCATAGTGGCGATGCCGGTCAGCCGCCCTGCAAAGTTAAGCGCCACCCGTTCGGCCATTAGAATGGAGGCAGCGCTGCCCTTGATCGTCATCAGCGTATCGCCGGATTTGCACGACATACCGTCCGTAATATGCGTGGTCACTGCCAGCGTTGGGTCGATAAGGCGGAATGTTATCGCCGCGATCTGCATGCCGGAAACCACGCCGCTTTCACGGGCGTTCAAGCGGGCGGTATAGGTTGTATCCGGCGAGATCACGGCGCGCGTGGTAATGTCACCGTATTGCCCCAGATCCTCGGTGATGGCGTTCCGTATCACAGGTTCCAGAATGATATCCGGCAGGGGCATGTAAACGATGCTCATGTGATTTCCTCGTAAGGTTCAGATGTTCAGCGACTTGCTAAGGGTGATCATGCGTTCAACCGCCAGCCGTGCCTTTGCGGCGATTTCCGGCTCGACCACAACTTCGTTGCTCATTGTGTGCAACGACCACAGGATTTTCTCTAGCGTGATTTTCTTCATATACGGGCACATGTTGCACGGCTTGGCGAATTCCACATCGGGCAGTTCGTCCGAAATATTCGAGGCCATCGAGCACTCGGTTACCAGCATCACCTTTGCCGGTTTATGTTTGTGGACCCAATCGACAATCCCGCGGGTCGACCCCGTATAATCCGCCTCCGCAACCACTTCGGGGGTGCATTCGGGGTGGGCGATGATTTTGATGTCAGGATCTGCCTCGCGGTAAGCGCGCAGGTCTTCGGCTTTGTAAAGCTCGTGCACGATGCAACTTCCATCCCACCAAACCACGTTTTTCTTGCTTTCCTTGGCGACGTTCTGGGCCAGAAACTTGTCCGGCGTCATAATCACAGTGTCGCCTTCCATCGCATCCACGATCTGCAATGCATTGGACGATGTGCAGCAAATATCCGAGGCGGCTTTCACCTCCGCCGTCGTGTTCACATACGAAACCACAGCCGCACCGGGGTATTTCGCCCGCATCTCGGCAACGCCTTCAGCGGTGATAGATTCCGCCAGCGAACACCCCGCCGCCATATCCGGCATCAGAACCGTTTTCGCCGGATTGAGGATCTTCGAGGTCTCGGCCATGAAATGCACACCGCATTGAACGATCACAGCTTCCTCGACCTCCATCGCTTTAATGGCCAGTTGCAGGCTGTCCCCGACATGATCGGCAACCCCGTGATAGATTTCCGGTGTCATATAGTTATGCGCCAGAATAACAGCGTCGCGCTCTTTCTTTAAGCGATTGATTTCAATCACATACGGGGCATATGTGGCCCATTCAGCCAGAGGAATAACCCGCTTCATTTTCGCATAAATCTCGCGCGTTTCGTCCGCTTTCTCAAGCGATGGCGTAAGGTCGTAATGCTCAGAAAGGAGCGCTTTTATTTCGTTAATAGCCAGCACGGTAAATCCTTTGATTCGCGGTTTGAGTGGGTTTTACACGTAAGCTTCTGTGGTTCCTACGTCCAAATGGTGCGACTAAAGTTTGCACGAAGCGTTTGGGATTTATGTATTGCGCGGCGCGTTGGTTCGGGCCATCCTGCCAGTCAACCAAAGGGGGAAACCATGACCGAATCCGCAGATATCGAGCGTCACAATATGAAAATGGCCAAGAAGAAGGCCGCCCGCGATAAAATCATGGCCTCCAAGACAGAGGAGCGCGGGCTGGTTATCGTCCACACTGGCAAAGGCAAGGGCAAGTCCTCCGCCGCGTTTGGCATGATTTTCAGGCACATCGCATGGGATATGCCCTGCGCCGTGGTGCAATTCATCAAAGGCGGGATGGAGAGCGGCGAGAAGAAACTGATCACCGAGAAGTTTTCGGATATATGCCCGTTTTACGCGATGGGCGAGGGGTTCACGTGGGAAACCCAAGACAAATCCCGCGACATCGAGATGGCACAAGCCGCATGGAAACGCTCGAAAGAGCTGATACTGGACGAGCGGAACATGATGGTGCTGCTAGACGAAATCAACATCGCGATCCGCTATGATTACGTGGACGTGGCCGAGGTGGTGAAGTTCCTGAAAGAAGAAAAACCCCCCATGACGCATGTGGTCCTGACGGGCCGGAACGCCAAGCCGGAACTGCTGGAAATCGCGGATTTGGCCACCGAGATGGAACTACTGGCACACCCGTTCAGGTCAGGCGTTAAGGCACAAAGGGGAGTGGAGTTTTAGGATTGGGAATCCTCTTCCTGAATTTTGCGAAGTAATTCTGCGTAATCTCTAAAAATTTGGG
>CAKZNY010000377.1 GCA_937132145.1 uncultured Paracoccaceae bacterium
GCGCAAAGTATTTTCCGGTGCTGACAACGCCTAAAGTCACCAGTCCCGACTTGCCGGAATTGATGGAATCTATTGATTTAGCACAGTTATCCAGCGCCGACTCGATCTGTGCAATCGTCGTTAATACTTGCAGCCCTTGCCGTGTGATCGACCCTTTACCATCGCTGGCGCGAATAAGCAGCGTGGCCCCCATGTTGGCCTCTAGCTGTTTTAGCTGGGTTGAGACCGCAGGAACGGTAAGGTTCAACATATCTGCCGCCGCCGTGACGGAGCCACGAACATCCACCGCCGCCAGTGCGCGGAGCTGTTTCAGGGTTATCGCATTCATCTGTGTCATAAATTTAATTTAACACGAAGCAGAAAAAATTCAATTACATTTTTCCAAATACCTGCCAAACATTAGCACACCCTAATATGACCGGAGAACTGACTACATGGCCGAGCATACGCCGCTGAAAAATATCACGGACATTCCTGCCGCGCTGATGCCTGTGATGCTGGCCTTGGCGGATGTGTCCGAGAAACTCGCCCAGACTATTGCCGATGGCCCGCTAGCTGGCGATTTGGCGGCGGCGGTTGGAACCAACCTTGGGGGTGATGGGCAAAAGGCGCTCGATCTGATTGCGGATGACGCCTACATGGTCGCGCTGAAAGATACGCAAGTGCGTTGGTATGCCTCTGAGGAGCAAGACGAAGTTGTCGAGCTGAACAGTGCCGGTGATCTGGCGCTGGCGATTGACCCGCTTGATGGCTCCTCGAATATCGACGTTAATGTTTCCATCGGCATGATCTTTTCGATCTTCCCCGCAGTGGAGGATAAAGACGCAAGTTTTCTTCGTCCGGCGCGCGAACAGATTGCCGGTGGATACTTTATTTTTGGCCCGCAAGGTGGGTTGGTTGTGACGTTTGGCGATGGCACTATGCAGTTCACGCTTGATACCCGTACACGCGAGTTCCTGCTGGTTGAACGCCGCGTGGAAATTCCTGTCGAATCATCCGAGTTTGCCATTAACGCTTCGAATTATCGCCACTGGCCGCGCCCTGTTCGCGCTTATATCGACGATATGGTTGATGGTACCGAAGGCCCGCGTGGCCGTGAGTTCAACATGCGCTGGGTCGCTTCACTGGTTGCCGAAGCACATCGAATTTTGTCGCGCGGTGGCATCTTCCTTTATCCCGGCGATGCCCGCGAGGGTTACAAGCATGGTCGCCTGCGGATGATCTATGAATGTGCGCCAATTGCGTTCCTGATTGAACAGGCGGGCGGCAAGGCGACAGACGGGATTGACCCGATCCTTGACCAGCAAGCCACCGAGCTGCACGGGCGCACCCCCTTTGTTTTCGGCTCTGCCAACAAAGTGGACAAAGTTACGACCTACTACGACCTTCCTGAAATCGAGACCTCTGCCTTGTTCGGCAAACGTGGCCTCTTCCGCGGTTAATAAGGACCTTTTGACATGAGCACCAAGCACCCAATCATCTCCGTCACCGGTTCTTCCGGCGCGGGTACATCCACCGTTAAAACAACCTTCGACCAGATTTTCCGTCGCGAGGGGGTCAAGGCCGTCTCGATCGAGGGCGATGCGTTCCACAGATACAACCGCGCCGACATGAAGGCAGAGTTGGACAAGCGTTTGGCCGCGGGCGATCATTCCTTCAGCCACTTCAGCCTTGATGCAAACGAGCTGGGCGAACTAGAGCGCGTTTTTCGTGAATACGGCGAAACCGGTGCGGGAAAGTCCCGCTACTATGTTCATAGCGATGCCGAGGCCGAAAAGCTGGGCACGCCTTCGGGCGAGTTCACCGATTGGGCGCCGTTTGAAGAGAATTCCGACCTGCTTTTTTACGAGGGCCTCCACGGTGCTGTGAACGCTGGCGACATCAATGTGG
>CAKZNY010000378.1 GCA_937132145.1 uncultured Paracoccaceae bacterium
TGCTATCGTACCGCGAAAAACGTGCGCCAAACTTCCGTAAAGACTGCCAGATCTAGGTATCGCTGTAGGTTGCAGTAAAGGTTTTGGTCCCATCGGTGGTCTGGCACCAGACCGTTCCATCGGTCTTTTCCGAGCCATGATGAAGCTCGATCGGGGTGCCGTGGGTGACAGGGAGCAAGCCGCGAAAGGTAAAACGGCGCGGCGGTTTGCCAGATATTTTGGCAGCCAGATTTAACAGCAGCGTTGCTTGCAAGGGGCCATGCACCACGAGACCGGCGTACCCTTCCTCGTTTCGGACGTAATCCAGATCATAGTGGATACGATGTGAATTAAAGGTCAGGGCCGAATAGCGAAACAGCAACACGGGGTCTGGCGTTAGCGTGTCATGTCGCGTCTCCGGCGCATTTGGCGGGGTAGTAGCGGTGGCCGGTTTGTTCAGAGTGGAACGATTGCGAAAAACCAGATCTTGCCGCTCGGAGATACACAAATTGTCATTTGAATAATATTCGGATCCAACTGTGACAAAGACCAAATCTCCACTTTTGCCTTTCTTGGCAACTATATCGCTACTTGTCGAAATGCGGGTCACGGGCGCGTTTGGAGTAAAGCTCTGGTGATGAACGAGCTCGCCGCCGGCCCACATTCGCGAAGGTAGCGGTACAGGCGGCAGAAATCCGCCTTTTTTGGCGTGTCCGTCTTTCGACAGTTCTGCCGCCGGGGTTGTGGCCATTGCGAGGCACCAGTGCAGGCCCAAAGGGGTTTCTTCGCCGGACCACAGAAAAGGGTAAAGGGTGGCACGAAAACGATCAATCAGCGAGTCTGTCAGGTAATCCTGCGCTGTTTCGGTTTTGCCGATCCACTTTTTAAGCGGCTCTATATCAAGAAGGTTTGTCAAAGCGGCTTTCCTAAAATGATCGTGGCATACCAAGGATATGTTCGCCGACATAAGAAAGGATCAGGTTGGTGGAAATCGGTGCAACCTGATAAAGGCGGGTTTCGCGGAATTTGCGCTCTATGTCATATTCGCGGGCAAAGCCAAAGCCGCCAAAGGTTTGGATGCAGACGTTTGCCGCCTCCCAGCTGGCATCGGCGGCCAGCAGTTTTGCCATGTTGGCCTGTGCACCGCAGTTCTGTCCAGCGTCAAAACGTGCGCAGGATTCAAATCGCATCAAGCTGGCGGCTTCAATCGCGACAAAGGATTTGGCGATCGGGAATTGTACGCCCTGATTTTGCCCGATGGGCCGATCAAACACCACACGTTCGTTGGCATAATTGCGGGCTTTATCAATGAACCAATAGCCATCACCAATACATTCTGCGGCAATCAACGTGCGTTCAGCGTTCAGCCCGTCAAGGATGTGATAAAAGCCGCGCCCCTCTTCACCAATCAGGTTTTCGGCGGGAATTTCGAGGTTGTCGAAAAACACTTCGTGGGTTTCATGGCCGACCAGATTGGCGATCGGCTGGATATCCATACCCTTGCCAATTGCATCCCGCAGATCGACGATGAAGATCGACATGCCCAGAGTCTTTCGTTTGACCTCTGCCAGCGGCGTGGTGCGTGCAAGCAGGATCATCAGATCGGAATGCAGAAGACGGCTGATCCAGACTTTCTGGCCGTTGATCACATACCGGTCGCCCTTTTTTACCGCCGTTGTCTTCAGTTTCGTGGTGTCAGTACCCGTTGTCGGTTCGGTCACGGCCATGGATTGCAGGCGCAACTCGCCGGAGGCAATGGCGGGCAGGTATTTCATCTTTTGCGCATCCGAGGCGTGCCGCAACAGTGTGCCCATGTTATACATCTGCCCATGGCAATGACCTGCGTTTGCACCCGAGCGGTTGATTTCTTCCATCACGATGGAGGCCTCGGTAAGACCAAGACCAGAGCCGCCGTATTCCTCGGGGATCATTGCCGCCAACCAACCGGCGTCGGTTAGAGCGTTGACGAATTCCACGGGGTAGGTTTCTTCGGCGCCGTGTTTGCGGTGATATTCCGGCGGGAACTCTGCGCAAAGCGCACGCAACGC